>CALRGQ010000066.1 GCA_943357915.1 Candidatus Peribacteria bacterium | reverse complement strand
TTCCGTAGTCGGAATGCCAGCAGACAGGTATTCGAATAAAAGGAGTCGCAGAATTAACATTTTCTCTACGAAATTCCGGACATTCTATTTGCCAAACGCCAACTCTATTCAGAATCTTTTTACGGATATTGCTCAATGCAGAATTGTTTTGAAAAAGAGATTCATGAACTTCAAGGCTCATATCAGGTGTTTGTAGACCAAAGCCGTTATAACGGGAATCTTGGTAGCCCGGATAGGTCATCCGTGATTCGATATCGCCGAGCTGCTGAGGAACATTTTGTCCTTGCAGACAATCAAGATCGCCGAGTCTGAAATATTCTCCAGCCATAAAATACAAAAGAAGAGAGAACTTTCTACTTTTGAAGTGTCACTGTCAAATATTTACGATCCCGAATGGTGTAACTAGGCTACCAAACTTCTCATTTTTCCCTATACTCTCACCTCAAAACTACTTTCTATGGATCACGGTGATGTTCTCCTCCGCTTTCAGGACGTAACATTCAGTTACGACCACAAAAAACCGATTCTGACCGAAGCCAGTTTTTCGGTACGTGAGAACGCCAAGCTCACGATCGTTGGGCAGAATGGCGCGGGCAAGAGCACGATCTTCAAGTTGATCACGGGCGAGCTGAAGCCTCAAGGTGGGCAGATTCACATCAAGAAAGGCGCGACGATCGGTATTGCGAAGCAGGTGATTCCCGCGAAAGATCTTGAAAAAACTGTCTTTGAATTTTTCGAGACTGCGTTCACGGAAAAAAAGTATGATCTGGAACGTGATATCAAACGCGTGCTCGAGATTGTGCATTTTGCGGTGAAGCATGACAAGAAACTCAAAGATCTTTCCGGAGGCCAGAAAGCGAGATTACTGCTTGCATACGCCATTATCCAGGAGCCGGATATTTTACTTTTAGATGAACCGACGAATAATTTAGACACGCAGGGGATTGATCATCTCACCGGTTTTCTGATCGGCTACGAGAAGACGTGCATTGTCATTTCGCATGATGCGGCGTTTTTGAACTGCTTCACACACGGAGTGCTCAACCTCGACGCGTTCACGCACACAGTGCAGCAATATGTTGGTGACTATTTTGACGTCGTCGCGGAGATCGAAGCGCAGATCGAAGCCGAAAAGCAGCAGAACGCACGGATGGAGAAAAGCATTCAGGATCGTAAAGACAAGATTAACTTCTTCTCGCACAAAGGTGGAAAAATGCGTGCACTCGCGAGCAAGATGCGAGGCCAAGTAGAAGATGCGGAGGAAAATATGGTGGATGTTCGGCAGGAAGATAAGACGATTCCGCCATTTGCCATCAAAGCTACGGAGTATTCAGGCGCCGTCGTGAAAATCACCGGTGTGACGGTGATGGATGGCCATAAACCCGTGAAGAAAAAAGTCGCGCTCACGCTTCGGCGCCGTCATCGTGTGCGCATCACGGGGCCGAATGGCATCGGAAAAACGACACTGCTTGAGTCTATGGTGAATGGCACCGAGAAAGGCGTCGTGATTTCACTGGACGTGAAAGTTGGATATTACCGTCAGGATTTTTCAGGATTGCCCATGGAAAAAACTGTCTATGAAGTACTTGCTGGCGAAATGGATCCTGCAAACCATCAGGAAATTTATGCCACTGCAGCGCGGTTCTTACTACCTGGCGATAAAGTGCAAACAAAAGTAGAAGCGCTGTCTGAAGGGCAAAAAGGACTACTCTGCTTTGCGCGTTTCATGCTCCAGAAGCCGAATCTTCTTGTTCTTGATGAGCCGACAAATCACATTAACTTTCGTCACCTTCCAGTGATCGCTGATGCCTTAAATGAATACGAAGGCGGCATGATTATCATCAGTCATGATCAGGAATTCGTGAATAAACTTCACGTTGATGAAGAGATTGATCTGGGTGCACTGTAAGGATTTACAGCATTAATCTATAGCCAAACAGAGCGTGGCGTTCACGCCCGCGGGGTTCGGAAGAATTCTTCGTTACTCGATGACCGCCGCGCCCGAGAACGGGACGCTCTATTGTGTACCAGCCAATTCCTGAGTGTGTACGATTTACATCCCAAGATGTTTCTTGATTTCACTGACGAGCTGCTCGATTTTCCATTCTGATTTTACGAGATAGGCCTTCACGCCAAGTTCTTTGGCTTTCTTTTTATGCACCTCGTCCTGAAAGTATGACATGACGATCACCGGTACCGATGTCTGGTTTGCTTGCATATGCTCAAGCACGCCGTATCCATCCAGATATGGCATCCGGATATCTAATATCAACAAATCAGGCTTGTGCTCAGAAAGCATCGTGAGAGTATTTTTCCCATTGTCGACGGTCGTTACCGTAAATTCCGCTGCGTGTTTCTGGAATCCAAGTGTCAAAATATCGACGAACAACGTGTCGTCATCGGCGATGAGTATATGTTTTGACATGTAGATATTATATCATAATAGTTTATATTCTGCAATTTTCCGATGCAGTGTGTCAGTGACCGCGAGCAACATCGGTATTCTCCTTGACGTGAGTCTTGCCATCCTGATCAACTGTCGCACGAGGGGTGTGCCAGTCATCTGAGGGGTAGGAATAGTGAAAACAAAGTATACTACCATGTTAATATCGGCATATGCGTCGTTCGGTCATTGTCTGTGCATCTGCTGTAACAATACTAGTTGTAGCGAGTGTTGTGTCTGTGTTTTTCTTTCTTCCGACATCACAGCCTCCAGAAGAGGAAGCCATCGTGAGATATGAAACGGTACGACAAGAGCTTGAGGATATCCTGAACGTGAATGGACCAAGAGCTGCGCTTGACCGTCTCACAGTCATCGCTTCTTCCGATAAAGAACTTGCTAGCCTTTGTCATGGTTTATCCCATGAGATAGGACATTCTACACAAGAAATACTAGGATTCACCGGAGCATTAGCCATGCAAGATGATGTGTGCGGCTCAGGGTATGTCCATGGGGTGATCGAACAAGAACTCGCGAATCATCTTGATGATTTTGAGGATCGGTTAAAGACACTGTGTCCTCCCGATGATCCTCGCTGTTTCCACGGCTTAGGACATGGGCTGATGTATGTCACTCAAAACCATCTACCCAAGTCACTCCAGCAATGCAGGGCATTTTCTCTCACATTTCAGCAAATCCAATGTTATGAAGGCGCATTCATGGAAAACTTTGAAGCGGATTCTGTTGCGCATCCATCTATCTATCTTTACCCCGATGATCCGTACCGTACGTGTCGGGATCAGCCAGAGCCAGAGAGGGGAGTCTGTAGCTTCTACTTTCCGCGATACTTTTTGCGAATCCATCCTGCC
>CALRGQ010000065.1 GCA_943357915.1 Candidatus Peribacteria bacterium | reverse complement strand
AGATGTGAAACAAGTACCGATGTCCTTACAGCGCATCGCAGGAACAAAAAAGACGAATGTTCGTTTGTGGATTGGTCCTGAACAAGCAGCAAAGCTTACGAAAGAAGAAGAGGAAGCATATACGGCGGCGCAAGGCATCATGATTCGTCTGAGCATCGAGGCGCCGATCAAGCATAAATCCGGCCATCCCGGCGGACCGCTCTCGGCTTTTACGTTGGCGTACGAAGTGCACCGTCGGAGGGATCCGCTGAAAGATGAGCCGTTTCGTTATAGCCCCGGGCATCTTTCACTCTTGGCCTACAACATGCAGTGGCTTTTTGGCCGTGACAACGGTGATGAACGTTTGGCGTCTCCACAGACAATCATGGATAGTTTCCGGACAATTTCAGGACTACCTGGGCATGTAGAGGCTGGCATTGGTGATATTCCATTTGGCACGGGGCCACTCGGCAAAGGCGTCAGTAATGCACTCGGCGTGGCGTTTGGGAAGAAGCTTCTGAAGAAAGAGGGGATGGTGGACGTACTTCTTGCCGATGGTGACAGCCAAGAAGGTCAGGTAGCTGAGGCATTTCGTCTCGCTTCAACCCTGAAGCTGGATAACCTGGTAGTGCATGGCGACTGGAACGATATTCAGCTCTCGGGCGTTCCCTCGAAGACGATGGCGACGGACTTTGCGGCAATGGCCGAAGCGATGGGTTGGTCCGTGATTGAAGTCCAGAATGGCAATAGTCTTTCCGAAGTGAAAGCAGCGCTGGATCTTGCAGACACACTGCGCGGCAAAGGTAGTCCGGTGTTCATCTGTTATTACACGACGATGGGTTCCGGGGTTCAGTTGATGGAAGATGGCTCGAATACTGGTAAGAAGAATTATCATGGTTCGCCGCTGTCTACAGATGAAGCGAAAGCTGCGCTTGATGCTCTGAAACTTCCGACACTTGAGGAACTCACAAAGACATTTGCGCCGTTTCGTGCAAAACACCGTGAAGCATACGAAAAAGCGAGATCAAAACGTGCAAGCGCGGTGCTTGAGTTCTCACTACCGTCCGGATACACACGAGCGGTGACAAAAGATCCTGGAGCTGCTCGCAAAGACTTTGGTGCTGTGCATCTGAAAGCACTGATGGCGGGGGATCCGCGTATTGTCGTCCTGCATGCAGATCTTGCGGATTCCGGTGGATTTGGTGCAGTGCAAAAAGCATTTCCGGATCGTGTGATCAACGTCGGAGTGGCTGAGGCCAACATGTATATGACAGCAGCTGGTATGCGGCAAGCCGGGTTACTGCCGGTGACGTACACGTTTGCGGCCTTTGGTACCAATGAAGCTCGCGCAAATGCACGGCTCATCGACGTCAATACCGGACACATTCCACTTGGTGTGCTTCATGACTGCACGCACTCGGGCTTGAGTGTTGGCGAAGATGGCGAAACGCATCAGGAACGGAATTACACAAACTTGCCGCTGGATCACACCCGCGTGTGGGTCACCGGTGATAGTAACCAAGCCGGTGCGATGGCCGAGCGTGCGATTGAGATCATCGCTGCTGGTACTGAGAGCGTGTACGTCTTCTCGGGACGATCAAATCATGATCAATTACTCACCGAAAAAGGTGACCCAGTGTACGGACCGGACTATGTTTTCGATGAACGGGCGACGGTTGTTGCCGGTCACGGTACGATTCGTGACGAAGCGACGATCATCGCTTGTGGCGCAGCGCTTCCTGAAGCCATCAAAGCGGCAAAGATTCTGCTTGGGAAAGAGCGCACAGTTCGCGTGCTCAATGTCGCATGTATTCGTCCACTGGATGCTTCGGCCATTATGCAAGCAGCGGTGGAGACGCAACATCTCGTCGTGGTTGAAGATCACAATACTGAAGGCGGTCTTGCGAGTCAGGTTGCTGATCTTCTTTCGGATCTATCCGTGCCAGCGACACTTCGGCGCATTGGCGTGCGTCATTACTACCCATCGGGGCCGAGTGAGCAGCTGACGGTGCTAGCAGGGATGGACGCAGAAGAGATTGTAAACGTTGTTGAAGATCAGTTTGCGTTCCGGCTCGCGGGTTCAGAAGAAGCATTCGTCGCGTTTGTGTACGGCCTTCAGGACAGACTGCATCACACACGCTTTGCGGTCAGCGCTTTGTCATTTATTGAGCGGCTCAGAAGTGACAAAAAATATGTCGAGAGCCTGAGAGAACTGTGGAAGGCACGTGCATTTAATGTTGAAGAATTGCCGAAGACCGAGGATCTGTTAGCTTGTCTGCCGACTGCGGAATCTCTGGCTGGCTTGAATCCTCTTACTGGTACACCGCTTTTTCCACAGGAAGATAACGGTATTCTTTGATCATATGGTTTCACCAAAAAAATCCGACGGCACGACTGCGCTCACCAAAGAAGTGAAAGAACTTCGAATGTCGGTCGATACTTTGCAACGTGTTTTTAGACAATCAAATCAATTCCGTCGCGCACTTTCCCGATCTTTTCTCTCGGGTGTCGTTTCAGCAATTGGTGCTATGGTTGCGGTCGTCATCGTCACTCCTATGATTGTCTGGTCCGTACAACGCATTGCATGGCCTCCACTCATTGCGGAGCTGGTCGCGAAGGTTATTTTTCAGTATGAACAAATGAACCGTCAGTCCCCACCAGCGGTTGATGGTCGATGAACACCGAGACATAGAACCGTTTGATCATCTCTGCTGAGGCGTGGAGAATATCACCAATGAACGACCGCATGCGGCGGATTTTTCGGTACAGTTCACTGAGGAGGAATCCGGATCCGCGAGCGTTGGACGACTTCAGTGCGCGAGCCTGCTTCTCGATTGCTTTTACTTCTTGTTCCAGATGTTCCACCAGTTTCTGCTGCATGACCGCAACCGCAGGAACCTTTGCGATTGCGTCGTCACGTGCCGACGATCCGGTCTTCTGTCCTGATCCCTGTCCGGTGCTTCCACCTCCGCCGGATCCAAGATTTCCGGAATTGTCCTCACGTACTCTGGCTGCCACGGTACCCATGAGATCCACGACTTCCACGATCTCTTTCAGTTTTTGTGGTTGAAAAACAACCGCAGGTGCGGATTCACTGACTTTCGTCAGATCGGTTCTGGGTGTTTCAGTTAGGAGCCCTAGTCCGTCCATAATGTCTCTATTATAGCTTATTTTGGCTTAAAAGTCATTGTCTTGCTACATCTAGTAAGCCTTCTACGGATTTCAGGAGATCTGCGATTTCAATAGGCTTCTCTAGGTACAAATCTGGATTGGCTGCCCCGGGCTTATTTTGAATGGATGCAAGCAATGCAGTATTGGAGCTTGCCAGTATCACCT
>CALRGQ010000064.1 GCA_943357915.1 Candidatus Peribacteria bacterium | reverse complement strand
TTTCTCATCAGCTGGTACCTCAGTCTTTGGTTTCTCATCAGCTGGTACCTCAGTCTTTGGTTTCTCATCAGCTGGTACCTCAGTCTTTGGTTCCTCTACCTTTGGTTCCTCAGTCTGTTTTCTTGTATCTGGAACTTCACCCATAGCTTCCATGGCTGCCCAAAGATCGACTGACTGCTGCTTGACCGTGGGATCCATGCCATCCATATCTGTCGTATCGATAGTTTGGAGGTTTTGATTGATTTTATCTATAGCGCTTTGCGCTGTGTCGGCGGCTGTGTTTGTCTGAGCCTGCGCTGCTTCAGGCGTTTCGATTGGTTGAGTCACTTCAGGATCATTTGGAATCTGAGCTTCAGTTTTCTCTCCTGCGTTTTTCTGGGGAGCTTCGTCAAAGATCAGACGGTGTTCCCGATCTCCAATGGGGAAGTGTGTGAATGTACGCATAGAGAAAATGGGTATGAATATTTGTTTAGGCAGCATTCATTTGTGACTCCAAATCGGCTAGTACCGAATCATCCTTCTGTTGTGACACTTTTTCGGATGCTTTCACGACTGCGCGTTTATAGACTTGGACTGCACTATTGAGGTTTTTGATCCATGCCTTGTACTGTTTTTGATACGCTGCGAATGCCTTTGTATAGCGGGCATAACGGGCTTTACGCTTGGCAGGAGTTTCCTCGGAATACGGTGCATCAAGCTTCTTGATATTCGAAAGGACAAGCTCAGGTTCTATGGTGATCATGATGCGATCATAAATTTCCTGGCCTGTTGGCAGCGTAAATTGTTTTGTAGCCGTTACGGGATTTGTTTTTGGCATGAAAGATATTTGTTTTTTCATATTCATAATACACTATTTTATGATTTTTTGCAATCGTTCTCACTCACACGTTCTATCAGGCTCACTACGCCTGACAAACCTTCTTTACCCTACCTCTTTTCCTGATTACCGCAGAAGGATATCATTTTAATGATGCAATAAAAAATAATTTCTGCAAGAGATTTCTGCACTTTACCGTGTTTATGGGTAGTTTGGGGCTTGCAGGAAGGTTCTTCGATCTGTAGGATTCCTCGGCTTCCATCACTCTTACTCCAGCAAAGTCCCACACGTGTCAAAGGATGTTATCGAACTCATTGGCATTATAGAGGAATGCTATCCGAACACGACGTTCCGAGTCCGCATCACCTCCAATGAAGCCAAGAACCACGAGCTCCTCTGTCATTTAGCCGGACGCATGAGAGTGAATAAAGTACGCATTCTCCCTGGAGATCGTGTGAAAGTAGAGATGACCCCTTATGACCTCAAGAAAGGGCGCATCGTGTACCGCTTTCGCGCCGATGACACCCGTTTGACCGCCGATGGACAACTGGCACCTACGCCAGCTCCAGGCACTATCTCTCCTACTCCCGCAGTCTAACAATCTCCTATGAAAGTTGCTCCATCCATCAAGCGTCGTTGCAAAGACTGTCAACCAGTCCGCCGAAAAGGCGTGCGTTACATCGTGTGCAAAACGCCTCGTCATAAGCAGCGTCAAGGATAATCATTTTTCACTTTTCATTTTTAGTCTTTCATTTCTATGGTTCGTATCGCAGGTGTCATCCTCCCCGGCAACAAGCAGCTACAAATTGCTTTGACGTCCATCAAAGGTATCGGACGTCCGATGGCCAAAACTCTGCTGACAGAAGCCAAAATCGCCTTTGACATCAAGGCCGAGAAGCTCACCGAAACTCAGGAAGCACTGCTTCGTTCTCTCGTTGAAAAACTGCCAACGGAAGGTGACCTCACTCGTAAAGTATCACTTGATATCAAGCGTTTGCAGGACATCGGAACATGGAGAGGAGGACGTCACAAGAAAAAACTTCCCGTGCGCGGACAAACGTCTCGCCGTAATGCTCGCACGAAGCGTGGCAAGAGGAAGACCGGTCTCTCCGGACGCACTACCCTTACCAAGACTTAATCTATGGCTGAAGCTCCAAAAAACAACGTTCTTGCAATTCTCGAGGCTAACCCCTCGGCATCCGGCGCTACGGAAGCGGCAGGAAAAGATTCTGCTCCAGCTGCTGCAGCTGGCAAGCGCAAGGTCAAGAAAAATAAGCACAGCGTGCCGAAGGCTCGTGCCTGTGTGTGCGCCACCGAAAACAATACGATTGTTACGATTACTGATTTGAACGGCAAAGTATTAGCATGGGCCAGTTCCGGTTCTTCCGGTTTTAAAGGCGCTCGCAAATCCACTCCGTACGCTGCCAAGGTAGCAGCCGAAAAAGCGATGACTGCTGCTCAACCGTTTGGCATCCAGTCACTTGAGATCGAGGTGAAGGGCATTGGCCCCGGCCGAGAACAAGCTATTCGTGGACTTCAGGTTGCCGGTGTTAATTTTGAGTCCATCACTGATCGCACACCGATTGCTCACGGCGGTTGCCGCGCACCTCGTCCACGTCGAGTCTAATCCTCACTACTCCCACTTACTTACTCATTATGCGTTATACAGGTCCTAAAGCACGGCGCGTCCGCAGACAGAACTTCAATGTCTACGGTTCCGATAAGTACGATAAAATCTTGCAGAAGAAGCCGTATCCACCCGGAATGCAGGCCGCTGCGCGTGGTGGTCGTGCTGCGAAAATCTCTGAATACGGAAAGCAGCTCCTTGAGAAGCAAAAGGTGTGTGCCATCTATGGCGTGCATGATAAGCAGCTCCGTTCCGTGTACGCAGAGGCCAGCCGCACCGTTGGTCAGACCGACTCCTTGATGCACACATTCCTGGAGCGTCGGCTCGATAGCACACTTTTCCGTGCCGGTTTTGCCGCCACGCGTCTTCAGTCTCGCCAATTCATCTCCCATGGTCTCTTCACTGTGAACGGAGTCCGCGTCACTATCGCTTCGTATCGCTTGAAAGCCGGTGACATAGTAAAAGTCCGCGAGCAGCGCAAGTCATCTCCAGTGTTTGGACCGATCCTCTCTGCGCATCAGAAATACATCGCTCCGGATTGGATCAAGTCTGATCCAACAACCATCAGTTTTGAGGTCAAGGCGCTCCCATCCGAAGAGAAACACTTCGAAATGGGCATCGACATGCGCAAAGTGATCGGTTTCTACTCTCGCTAAAACTTTCCCTCTCCTTATTTAGTTTCATCCGCCCTTTATGCACATCATTCAGGAAGAGATCGGCCTTCCCAAGGTCACGCAGGTTCAGGTGAAAAAAGGGGATACCACTCACGTCATCTTTTCGGTCGGGCCATTGCCTCCCGGATACGGCATGACGCTTGGTAACTCCCTACGCCGAGTTCTTCTCTCCAGTCTTCCGGGCGCTGCCATTAGCTCGCTCCGTGTGTCGGGTGCCAATCATGAGTACACCACGCTGAAGGGAGTTCGTGAATCGGTTCTGGATCTCGCGCTCAACCTGAAACAGGTCAAGCTCCGCAAGCACCACAAAGATACAGAAATCGCCACACTGGAAGGCAAAGGTCCAAAAGTTCTCACGGCTGGTGACATCAAAACCAGCTCAGACGTTGAGATCCTGAACCCTGATCTTCCGCTTCTCAAGCTCGAGAAAGGAGCATCTATCAAGATGGATCTTACGATCGAAAAGGGTGTCGGATATCAGCCTGCTTCTGAGAGAAATAAGAGACACAAT
>CALRGQ010000063.1 GCA_943357915.1 Candidatus Peribacteria bacterium | reverse complement strand
GCTTGCAGAAGGGCTCCTTGGGAGTCCGAAAGAAGCCGCTGAACTCAATATGATTACTGATCTTCTCAGGAATGACGTTGGAAAAGTATCAGTGACTGGATCAGTGAAAGTTCTTGAACACCGATCACTTCAGAAAAATCCTTCCGTGTGGCATACGTATTCGGTCATACAAGGTACGCTCGAAAAAAATCTTCATCCAGTCGATGCTTTTGCATCGATGTTCCCCGGCGGTTCTGTCACGGGCTGCCCAAAAATTGCAGCGATGCACAAAATCGACCAACTGGAAGACCAAGCGCGTGGTGCGTATTGCGGATCAATGTTAATGCTGAGTGCGAGTGGATTTTTAGATAGCACGGTACTTATTCGAACAATCGAATCGTATAAAAAAGCGCTGAAACTAGGCATGGGCGGCGGTATTGTCGCAGATTCTGATTGTGCGGCAGAATATCACGAGACGGTGAAAAAAGCGCAGCCGTTCCTTGATTTTTCGTCATTACAATCACCGCGATATTATCGAGGACAGCACGAAATCCCCGCCGATACTGTTTCTTCACTCTTTGATCTTGCAAACAAAAAAACCATCGGTGTTTTTGAAACAATGCGTGCAGAGAACGGAAAAATTCATGATCTTTCAGCGCACCTGACGAGACTTAGGCATTCAGCAAATCTTTTTGATATCAATATTCCTTCCGAATCTGTTCTGCAAAAAAATCTGCGGTTTGCCGTAAAAAACAATGTCCTTAGAACTATTCTTCGAATAAAGATTATTTGCACCAACAATGACACCGTCATACAAACGCGTCCTCTTGTAGTGGATCCTGCACGATTAGCAGGTATCTCCGTTATGATCGTGCCGCTTGATCGAGCTCTGCCAGAAGCCAAATCCCTGCCATATCATCGTGAATTTTCGGCTCATCAAAAAGCACTGAACAAAGGCTGTGGCGAAGCTTTGCTCATGCGTTCTGACGGCAGTGTTTGCGAAGGCGCCTACTCAAATCTCTTCTTTGTGAAAGACGGCGTTCTCTGGACTGCAGACTCTGATATTCTTTTTGGCATTACGCGCCAAACTGTTATTAGACATGCGAAGTGCTTGAAAATTCCCGTACGGTTTGTCTCGCTTCAGAAACAGGACATCACGCAGGCTGAAGAAATTTTTATCACGAGTACACTCACGGGCGTTATTCCAGTCGTTAGGGTTGGCAACGATATAGTCGGCAAGGGAAAGGTCGGAAAGATCACAAAGAGGCTTCAGGAGGGATTTGATGCTCATTATGCTACACTCCGCATATGAAGGTCACTCAAGCCATTCTGCCGGTTGCGGGGTTCGGGACGAGGTTCCTACCTTGGACCAAAGTTGTACCCAAAGAATTACTTCCTATTGGCAATAAGCCAATCATCGCTGTGCTCGTGGATGAGTGTATGAGTGTAGGAATTCATGATATCTGTTTCGTCATTAGCAAAGGCAAGGAAGCCATCCCTCAGTACTTTTACGCACAACCGGAACTGGAGCGCGAACTTGAGCGCAGAGGCAAACTCCACATGTTGGAGGAACTCACAAAATACAATCAGGTTCGGTTTCACGTGGCGTACCAAGAAGAGATGAAAGGCGACGGCCACGCCATTTTGCAGGCCAAAGACTGGGTGGAGTCAGACGCGATCGCCATTCTTTTTGGTGATGATATTATTCATGGCCAGAAAAACGGCCTTCAGCAACTGACGGAAGCCTGGAAAAAACTGGGTAGCAAAAAAGAGACAGCCATGCTGTGTTTGCAAGACGTGGAGAGAAAGCTCGTCAGCAAGTATGGCATCGTTGAGATCGTTCCGGATAATCATAAATCTCGGATTCATAAAATTAAGGGCTTAGTGGAGAAGCCAAAGCCAGACGATGCACCGTCTACACTCGGCATTGTTGGCAAGTACATCGTTCCCCGTTCGACGATCAAAGAGTTGGAAAAAACAGAAAGCGGCCATCATGATAAAGAAATCCGGCTCATCGATGCACTCACATCACAACTCAAGAAGATCGATATTTATGGCTATGAATTTGAAGGTCGCAGATTTGATACCGGCACGCCGGAGGGGTACAGAGAGGCGGTGAGGGAGCTGGTATGAAAACAATCTCTCACAGAGCGGGTTGCTACCCGCGTGTGCCGATCACGACAAATCACATTGACCCCCCAGGCACACACCTATTCAATATGTCTCATGCATCCTGCACTCCAACGGATGACGATAAACCTCTCGGCTGAGGGTCGTACTAGAGTTCTGAGTGTTTCGAAAATTTGTACGAAATATTTGCAAGATGTCGAACGTCGCACAGGTAATAGTTACGCCGAACACTGTCATGATGTTGCTGCTGTTTTGGCTGAGGTGACGACCGATCCTTCTCTCCTTATCGTCGCACTTGTTCACGATATCGAGGTGCATGTGCATGGACATGCTCTTCTCAAGAAAATAACACTCTCATCTCAGGAACGAAAACTGGTCTCGGACATGCACGACCTCCGCCGTTTGCATATCGATGAAAATACCAAAGACTTGGATCGGGTGATGGAAGCTTTTGCATCGGATCCGCGTCTTTTATGGCTCCGAATGGCGCACCGCCTCAATGACGTCCGAAATATCAAGGCTTTCCCCAAAGCTCTGCAGAAGAAAATAGGCCGGGAAACCCTGCACATGTATGCGGCCATCGCAGGGCGCCTAAGCTTGCATGCCTGGCGGCATGAAATGGAAGATATTTGCTTCCACATTGTTCAGCCGGAAGCGGCCGCTGCCTTGCAGAAACAATTCACGATCTACGAAACGAATGACCGACGGTGTTTGTCACATGTCCGAGAGCTCTTGCTGGGTGAGCTTTCTAAGCAGGGAATCAAAGCTGACATCAGCGGCCGTACAAAATCGCTTTATTCCACCTATCGGAAAATGATTGTGAAAGGTCGACGATTTGAGGAACTGACTGATCGCTTGGCTGTCCGAGTGCTGGTGGATCGTCTGGATGATTGTTACCGAGCGCTGGGGATTGTCCACAGCGTGCTCCATCCGATTCCCGGGAAATTGAAGGATTACATCGGTGCGCCGAAAGAAAATGGCTATCGCTCGATTCATACGGTCGTGTATCCGCTTCCGGGCGTCAGTGAATACCCAGTCGAGATTCAGATTCGTACGCACGATATGCACCGCGAGTGTGAGTACGGGTCTTCACGGCATGCAGACTACAAACATTCTCTCTACACATTTAACGCACCTCAGACTCAAGTGGACTTATTCCAAAACTTTTTTATTCTGCGCGAATCCGCTCGCACTCCAGAACAGTTTGAACGCGCGCTGCGTAATTACTTTGATGACAGTCGCATCGCTATTTTTGATGCAAAAAATAATCTCTATCATTTTTCAGTCCCGGTAGCCGCCATCGATGTCGCATGTCATTTTGCCGCGAAGCGAAGCCAGTATCTAAAAGGCGTGCGCATTAACGGGCGCTCAGCGCCACCGGAAGCACTCCTGAAAGATGGAGATACCGTAGAACCAGAATTTGGACGACAGATGCTTGTAAAACAGGCCTGGCTGAAAGCGTGCAGAAAAACGACGACGAAGCGGCTGCTGAAGAAGCTATTAGTGTCGAATGTCTCGTCCTAGCTATTTCATCTCTCTTTTCAAAAGTTCAATCTCGTCTCGTAGATGGAACTATGTCTAGAAAAAAGACCTCAAAAGTGCTAAAATAGCTAGATGATACCAAAAAACAAAGATCTGCAGATCATTGAATTACTGAGCCTCTTGCTCAAGGCTCTTAAACGTTTGCCTGAGAAGCACGCTCAAACACGTGAGAAAAACGATCTTTTAAAGATAGAAGATTCATTCTGCGATACCCACACCACCGATGTCACCAAGTCCTGAGCAGCCATTGTTACCAGAAACAAAAAAAGAAGCATCTGCAGATCAGCCTGTAGAGATAAGATTTCGAGACAAGAGAAATGCTCTAGTTCAATCAATCTACGAACAAAAAAATTCTGCCGATGCGCCGACAGATAAGGATTGGGAGGATATTTTTGAGAACTTGAAGAAAGGCCACGAGGAATTACTGTCCGATCTGGAGATAGAGTCATGGTCTGATCTTCAGGAATTCGCTCTCAATCGTGATGTGATTCGTGATCTTTATAGAGACTTACGTGATGAAGTACTGACTGAAGAGGAGATGGAAGACCTCGTCAAAAATCAGCCTGCAATACTTACTGAGGCATGCATGAAGCTTTCGTTTATCGAAGTTCGTGAGACAAGTCGTTCAACGCACAAATCTTTAGTTCCATATATATCTCGCTTGCCAGAAGCGTCGAGTATTATGGCTGAAATTGGAAAAGAAGAGGATGTCTATTCTATCGAATACTATGCTGACGAAATTCAGCCGTATTGTTTTACGATGCTGCAAGCAAGCATAGAATCAGGAAAAGAACCTTTCTATCAAGATGATCTTCATTCACTTCTAGAGGGACTGGCAACGAAGGATATTGCGCTTAAAGATACTGAGGTCGAGTGGCTACGCCTCCACGCTCTTCAGGATGATTCTCCCGATACACATCAGTCACGTCTGACATATACTGGGGGTAGTAGTTCCGATCGACTCTCCACCGATTTTTTCGCTGAGCCAGCCTTACAAGGTATGATGCAGGTAAAAGAGGAATGGGTAGATTTGTCGCTTTTTGGTCGAGAAGCAACACCAGAAATTAAGACACAAGCTCGGGCAATGATTGCAAGAAATCTTTTCTTTCGACAACAACCAATCACTGAAGAAAGCGTGCGTGCAGAGTGGCTGCGTATCATCCATGCACGTGAGGAATATCGTGATCAACCCATTTTTCAAGGTCGAAACGTACTTGTGTTAGCACATCATGAGAAACTCAATGATCATGATTTTGATCCAAATGTTCATGGTGAGGATCATGCACGGTTTGGCCATGATGAGCTCATGGATGTGATTAAGAAGCAGCAAGGAGATGGAGTCCCTTCTGCAGAGAGAGTCCGTCCAGAGTCTGAGTCTGATGAAGATATCCGAGATGCAAAGAAAAACGCTCTACTTCGGATTAAAACTCTACCTCCGCCAGCGACATTTTACTTTGACATGCACGGCTCTTCAGAAGCCGTCTATTTTAGTGATGGGCAAGTCACCCAGAATGGCGTGGCGGATGGTCAGGAATTCGTCAAGATTACAAGTGAAGAACTTGCGGAGTGTTTTCAGGAACGAGCAAAAAAATTTGGTGCGGTACTTTCTACAAAAGAGGGTCGTGACATTATTGTCAGTCAAGCCTGCTTCAGTAATAACTTTTTTCGGGATTTTTATCAGAAGCTTGGCTCCTTGCCAAAACCATTGGCATTGGGTGCTACAGAGTACAATGTAGAAGCGCTGAGTGCCTTATATGATGAGAAGCTAGGATCGAAGTTTACGGCAAAGATTTTAGATCTTGATGGTACTCATGATGGGTCAGTGACAACATTTGGAGAC
>CALRGQ010000062.1 GCA_943357915.1 Candidatus Peribacteria bacterium | reverse complement strand
TTGATATTCTAGATCTAGTCCACCCGAACGGTGTTTTATTGCACAGGAATATACCTCTGTTCTGTTTGCGACCTCTTTCATCCATGCGACTATGCCATTGGCATATTCACAGTACAGGCATGCGCTTTTCTGTGCGATGTTCAACCGTCGCAGTGGGAATCTATCGAATGTTACATAGTCACGTACTCGAATTTTTGGAATATCAAAAATAGAGAAGTAAATGTGTTCGTACGTCCATACGGCTACGTGCAGTAGCATAATGAAAGGAAGTACCGACCATATTGTTATGCCTGCAATGCACTCCAGTAGAATGGAGCGTTCTTTTATTCTCTGTTTCGAGATGACGAATTTTTCGTAGAACATACAATATGAGTTTTTTAAAACAACGCTGCCTTATCCGGATTCAACTCCGCGAGGTTTTTAAACTTCTGTTTCTGGCTCGTCATTGGGTTATAGATACCGTAATAGAGCTGTACGAGTTCTTCTGTTTTGAGTCTGCGCATCGTAATGCCGACGTTTTCCAGGCCAGACTGAATGAGTGTGATGCGGTCTCGCAAGATTTTGGCGTACGCACGGAACTCGCGGCTGCGCTGCAGAGCTTTGGCACGCGTGTCATCAACGTTGATCCACTCCAGAAACCGCTGAATGAGACCACGTTTGGTTTTACTGGGTGCGTCGACCGGAACGACGATATAAAAATTCTTCTGCATGATGTCAGCGATGTCCACGAGCTTGTCCATGAAATCAGCATAGTCCAGGGTTTGATCTTTCATCAGCGGACTCGTCTGGGTTTCAGCCTTCTCTTTAAGTTTCTGAATGTATGGGTCAATGTTCAGTCTCGTGGAACGCATCAGAATCTGGATCGGGAAGATGAGTGTATTGATGAATCCCTGATAACCGGCGATGATGCCTTGCTGCTCGATTTCGCTTTTGAGGTTGAAGTTGAGCGCATTCACTTTAAGCACGGCACGCAGTCCGCCATTTTTGAGGACGACCGTGTCTTCTTTGATCTCAGCGATCGGCAGATAGCGTTGCGTGGAGACCGAGTACGACTTCTTTTTGCCGCGGACGGAACTTGGTACGGCAGCGCCTTGACCTGTATCGCCTGCGGTGTTCGTGGATGTTGCCATGGTGATATTTACGAGTGAAGAAGATGGTCAAACCGTCCGACGGTCTGAATAGTGTCCAGGGATTTTGTAGGATCTAAACCTTCCGTTTGGACTAGATCTGTGCGGACGGCAGGGGCGGGGGGATCCTCATGTTCGTACATGCCGTGTGCCAGATTCTCACTAAGCTGTGTCTGGATTGCTTCTAGTGCTCGTGGCTCTGGATTATCATGAGCAGTCATTTTATTGATTTCCTCTTGGCGCTTCTCCATCTGACGCGTCATATCGGCTAGCTTGCCAGCGTTACTAATCGCTTTTGCACTCGCTTCGACGATTTCTTTTGCATGCTGACTCGTGATCAGATTGATACTGATGCCCGGGTACGGGCTCCAGTAGCGCTGTGACGGTTTGTTGAATCCTTCAATGCTGAGCAAAATAATCCGGAAAAGGCTCATGTCATTGATTCTGAAAAATGCGAACGCAGCAGCAATCACGGCAGGAATCCAGCACGCCCCCAGAAATACGACATTGGTAACACCTGCCTGCTGCGCCGATGCAAAGATGACGTAGCTAATACCACTACCGATTCCTAAAATCAGAAGGTGCTTGAGCGTGACCGGACCGATGATGTGGTCCTCCACGTAGACGTTCTGCGGGATTTTAACAGCTTCGATGGGCATGACGAGTGGGTAGTAGCGAGTGGTTAGTGGTTAGTTTTGGTTGGTTAGAATCTCATTAGTATAGCACAAACAAGCCCCAAATGCCAGTGTTCGGGAGCGTCTCTTACACCAGAATTCCGTCTTTTCGGATCTCACTCGCCAATGTGGAGTATTTGTCTTCCAGATCTTCGGGGTAGAACCAGATGGGTTGTAACCTGTAACTGATGGGATATCGCAATTTTCGAATATCACTCATTTCTTGAAGCCGATCGCCTTTGAATGATGTGCCGACCACGGCTATATCAACATCACTCTGATCATGCATTTCATTTCTAGCCACTGATCCGAATACGATAAAAGCTGACATAGGAATGGAGGCTTCCTCTAAGGATAGTTTGTATCGTCGTGCCAAAATTAGCGCTTCTTCTTGTGTCATGCGGGAGAAAAATCAGAAAGAATCTTCTCAGTTTTCTGTAACCATTTTTCTGCATTTTTAACCGTTGCGTTCGTAGAAAACCATTTCTCGTCACCGTAACGGGACAGTATTGCGAAGTTTGTAATTTCCTCAAAATCTGCACTTTCCTCCTGCCCTCTATTTCTCTCGAGCAAATTCGCCAGCTCATTCAGGTCGTGCGTGAATGGCGCAGCTGTATCTTTTTTCAGAATGTACTGTGCCTTTAATCCTAATTCCAAAGCGAGATGACAGTGGAAGAGCACTTCTCCGTAGAGTTCAGGATCTTTCTGTTCAAAAAGAGCACGCGCGCCTTTCAGCTCCGCAGCTGCTCTTTTCTGCCAGTGAGAAACTGCTTCATTTTGCGTCATAGGCAGATTATATCACAGGACTTTTAAGCTGTTCTTAGCTGTTCTTTCACACACTCATCGCCTTCTTCTCTCTCCTGTGCGGTTTGTGAGCGACAGAGTCATCATGCATCAGAACGAGTTCATCTTTGTTATGGCCGACGACTTTGATCACGTCGCCTTTTTTGAACATGCCTTTCAGGATGTTCTCGGCGATCTGATCTTCCAGCTTGTCCTGAATAGTACGACGAACGGGACGAGCGCCGTATTCCGGATCAAAGCCAAGAGTCCCAAGAATTTCGATCGCTTTCTCGTCGGTCGTGAGTGTATAGCCTTGCTCTTTGAGGCGCGACGCAAGCTTATCGACATGCAGTTGGACGATCTTTCGGATGTTCTCTTGCGAGAGCGCATTGAAGACGATCGTATGGTCGATACGGTTTAAGAATTCCGGCTTGAAGTGATCTTTCAGTTCACGCAGAACTTCCTGACGCTTCTCTTCGTAGATCTGCTCCTCACGGCGCGCGTCATCGCCAAGCTTGAATCCGATTTTTCCAGCTTCTTTCGTGAGCTTATCCGCGCCGATGTTACTGGTCATCACGACAATCGTGTTGCGGAAATCGACCGTTTTGCCCTGACCGTCCGTTAGCTGACCATCTTCCATGATCTGGAGCAGAATGTTGAAGAATTCAGGGTGAGCTTTCTCGATTTCATCAAACAGAACGACAGAATACGGCTTACGGCGCACGGACTCTGTGAGTTGTCCGCCTTCTTCATAGCCGACGTAGCCTGCAGTCGTTCCTGTGAGTCTAGAGACGTTGTGACGTTCCATGAACTCAGACATATCGATCTTGATCAAGGCATCATCGCGTTGGAAAATCTCCGTTGCGAGTGCTTTGACGAGTTCAGTCTTACCGACACCGGTTGGACCCATGAATAGAAATGATCCGATCGGACGGCGTGCATCGGCGATACCGACACGGCTGCGGCGGATGGCGCGGGCAACTTTTGAGAGCGCATCGTCTTGGCCGACGATGTGTTTGCGAAGCACGTTTTCAAGAGAATTTAAACGCTTGGTCTCAGATTTCATGAGTCTGGACACCGGAATACCGGTCATGCGAGCGATGACAGCGTTGATGTCATCTTCGTTAATCTCGATCGGGCTGCGGTTATCACCGTCTTCTTGTGACAGAAGAATTTTCTTCTCTTCCAGCAGATCTTCCTCTTCTTTACGAAGCTTCAGAGCAAACTGATATTTCTGTTCGCGCACTGCAAGCTGCTTCTTGCTTTCCAGGTCTTTCAGCGCTTGCTCCACTTCTTTGAGGCGAGGGGAGTGATCATCGGTAATGTGAATACTCTTACCGGCAGCAGCTTCATCCAGCACGTCGATGGCCTTATCGGGTAGGAAGCGCTCGGTGAGGTAACGTTTGCTTAGTTTCACCGCGGCCTCGATGGCGTGATGATGAATATGCAGCTTGTGGAAGCGCTCAAACGTGCCTTTTAACCCGCTCAGAATCTTGATGGCGTCTTCGATCGACGGTTCTTCGACCATGATCGACTGAAACCTGCGTTCCAGTGCTCGGTCTTTCTCGATGCTTGTCCGGTATTCGTTCGTCGTCGTCGCACCGATGACTTGCAATGCCGAGCGGCTGAGTGCGGGCTTCAGGATATTTGCAGCGTCCAGAGATCCTTCAGCAGAACCAGAACCGACGACCGTGTGCAGCTCATCGATGAAGAGAATAATCTCACCCTTACTGTCAGACGCTTCCTTGATGATGTCATCGAAACGCTGTTCAAATTCGCCGCGGTACTTCGTTCCAGCGACGATGCTACCCATGTTGATCTGTAGCACACGCTTGTTTTTCAGGCTCGGAGGAACCGTACCAGCGATGATGCGCTGAGCGAGACCTTCCACAATCGCAGTTTTTCCAACACCGGACTCACCGATGAGAACCGGATTATTTTTGGTTTTGCGGTTCAGAATATGCACAAGTCGTTCGATCTCTTTATCTCGTCCGATGATCGGATCCAGTTTCTTTTCGGACGCCTTCTTGGTCATGTCTTCGGTGAAGTAATCCAGCACCGGCGTCTTGCTCTTACCTTCTGCCTTGCGGCGCTTCAGGCTTTCTGCGTCGCCAGCAGAAGTGTTTTGCGCTCCGGCAAGAGCTCCCTGGAGCCCGTGAAAGAAGGACTCCAGTGATGTCTCAAGATTCTTATTTTGCTGACGGAAGTTACTAATCTGCCCAAACATTTCCTCGATGTGAATTTTGAGGTCATCGGGATTAATTTGCATACTCTCAAGTAGCATCGTCGCTGCATTTTTGCCGCTCGAAATAAGAGCGTACAGAAGATGCTCAGTACCGATGTTGGCATGACGAAACTTATGCGCGATCATGACGCTCTGTTCGATGGCTGTATTCAGTGAAAGTGAGAGGCCGTGCTTCACATTCTGACTCTCATCATCAGCGCTCTGCTGTGCCTTGAGGAGAATACGAATATTCTCATGTGTGACACCGGCTCCGGTCAGAATCGAAAAGCCAAGTGATTTAGGAATCCCGAGGAGTCCCAGCAGCAAGTGCTCAGACCCAATGTACTGAGACTTCACTGTCTTTGCTTCCTGCTCTGCTAGTTGCAGTGCCAACTTTGCATTTGGTGTGAATCGGTCGAACGGATGCATGAGAGAGTAGGGAAGAAGAATGTTAGCACTCGCTGTGTTTGAGTGCTAGGAAGATCAAGTGATCGGGAATTATACCGTGGTTTTTGTGGATTTGTGAAGTTATTGGCGTTGATTGAGGGGTTAAAAGAGTCTTTGCAGCTAAAATGTATGGAATTATTAACGTATTTCAGTACCTAAAAAAGGCATTTTGGATATTTTTTCTGTTCAGGGTTTTGCTCATCTAGATCAGCAGATTTCGACTATGATTTTATAGAATTATTTCTGGAAAGAGGGGAATTGTTGACATGTTCTGGAAGAGCCTCAACAATATGTCTGAGCCTGATCTCCCGCGCTTACCCCTCAAATGCATCAGTAGGGTGAGTTGAAGTAGAAGAAGAAAAGAGCTGATTTTCAATCATTATCTCATGCGGAGTTTTCCAGTTCAAACATTTTCTCGGAGTGTGATTTAGCCAGTATTCAATCCTAGCGATATC
>CALRGQ010000061.1 GCA_943357915.1 Candidatus Peribacteria bacterium | reverse complement strand
CTGACCTTAAATCATGATTCCTTTGTACGGTTTCTGCGTCAGTCATTGCCTCCGCTTGTGCACCGTGAAAAGCCTCCACCCACACAACTCCGACTCTTTTCACCTCCGACGCTGCTGAAGCTGGTTTGAAAACTGGGGTCTATTCAGTTCTGAGGCTTCATATTTCTCCATCTTATTATGAAGAGTGTTCCGGTTTATTCCTAGTAATGTCGCAGCGGCAGACTGCGTGTGCATTTTTTCTAATGCGTGACGCATAATTGCATACTCAGTTTTTCTGAGAACATCAGGATCATGTAGGTGAATTGTAATTTTGCCGATCCGTATTATACCTGCAGGATTTGATTTGTCTGTTTCACCGCACATGCGTGAGCTAGATGCTCCATTTAAGACGTATTTCACGTGAGCAGGCCGAAGGCTTGACGACAATTTCGCTTTTGCAACAGCAACACTCTTTTGAATGACATCCGAAAGACCCCGCACATTGCCCGGGATATCTGCCTCAAGAAGGAGTCCTACTATGTCGTCGTGAATCTGGATATTGGCGGCTAGAAGTCTTGTAGCCATCTTTTGAATTAAGTGATTAACAACATACTTTTTGTGATCCTCATTTCTACCATTAAACGATGGAATCATCGATATACCCGCCTGCAGCCGCTCAAACAAATCCCGTCTGAAATTCCTATTTTCAACTTCTTCTTCCAAATCCCTATTCGTCGCACATACTATATTACCATCAACTGGTTTCGCTTTGCTTAAGCCCACGGGAGAAAATTCATGTGTATCTCCGATAATGCGAAGCAAGCTCGCCTGGGTAGTTACATCGAGCTCGCCTATCTCATCGAGAAAAAGTGTTCCTCCACCCAACTCCCCAAGTCTTCCTGCCTTCTTTTCAATTGCACCTGTAAAAGCTCCTTTCTCATGACCAAAAAGTTCGCTCGCTAAGAGTCCGTCGACCAGGGAGGCGATATTGACAATGGAAAGCTTCGCATTATTTCTACCCGCAATAATATGAGCCGCTCTCGCAAATAGTTCTTTTCCTGTTCCGGGCGGCCCACAGAATGTCCTAACTATATCGGTATCGCGAAATACAACCATATCCTGAATGATCCTTACCATGGCCGCGTCACCTCGTACGACAAGCCCGCATTCAAGTTCAAGGCGATCAATCCAACCTAGTAACTCGGTTTTGTCGAGTATCAAATCATCACACTTAATTGCAAGATCATCTTGCATACGAAAATCAAAAGCTTCTGAGTCAGACATAGGTATAATATAAACTGAATCTAGAAATAATCAAGCATCGTTTTTCCTCTACTATTAGCCATTTATTAATTTTATGGTACAATTTTCCTATGTTTCTCGATCACGCTTCCATCGAAGTCTCCGGCGGTAATGGCGGAAAGGGCTGTGTTGCCTGGCGCCGCGAGAAGTACGTGCCATTTGGAGGCCCGGACGGTGGAGATGGTGGTAGGGGCGGGAACATCATTGTGTTGGCTGACCCAAATACGGACACACTGACCGACTACGCCAGCCGCAAGAAATTTAAGGCAAAAGACGGCGATAAAGGTACCGGAAGCTCATGTGCGGGTCTGGCTGGTGAAGACGTCATTCTTCGGGTGCCACCAGGAACAATGATTTATGACATTTCAGATGAAGCAAACCCTCGTCTCATCGCTGATTTGCAGGCTACGGGAGACCAGCTGATCGCAGGGCATGGTGGTAAAGGCGGCTTTGGGAATGCGCACTTCAAAACGTCGACCCGTCAGGCACCGGACTTTGCAGAGCTTGGCGAGCCCGGCCGGAAAAAGAAGATCCGGCTGGAACTGAAGCTTGTCGCCGATATTGGCATCATCGGCTACCCGAGCGTTGGGAAGTCGTCACTCATTGCCGCAGTTTCACGCGCACGACCTAAGATTGCTGACTATCCGTTTACGACACTCGTGCCGAACCTAGGAGTCGTGAAAGTGTTTGATCGTGAATTTATTCTATGTGATGTGCCGGGGCTCATCGAAGGTGCGAGTGAAGGCAAAGGCCTCGGTTACCAGTTTCTGCAGCATATTGAACGCTGTGGCGTCCTTATACACCTTTTGGATGTCGGACGAGATGACATCATTCAGGACTACAAATCTATTCGTAAAGAACTGAAAGCTTTTTCACCGGAACTAGCGAAGAAGCCAGAATTCGTCGTGCTCAATAAGATCGACCTAGTGAGTGGCGATGTGAAGCCATGGACCGATGCCCTAAAGAAAGCCAAGATCAAAGTGTTTGCCACTGTCTCCGCTGCTACGCATGATGGTACGGATGATCTCATGAAAAAACTTCTGCCAATCGTGCTGGAAGAAAAACAGAAACGCATTGATCTGTCTGAGGAACCAGTTGATGAAAAAAATCTTCCCGTCATTCAGCCACATCTGCTTTCCGAGAAAATGGGCGCATTCCGGATCGAACATGTGCCAAAGGGGTTACTAGTTCGGGGTAAACGACTAGAGCAATTTACGGCGATGACCGACTTCAAAAATGCCAGCGGCCGCAGCAGGTTCCGCGACGTCGCACAGCGAATTGGTCTGATTCGGGCGCTGGAGAAAGAAATGAAACCCGGTGAAGACATCTTTATCGGGGAGAGGTCGGTGAAGGAGTATGTGATGTAGGACATCGAACCACATGGCGTTGTATTGACATTGTCATTACGTTTCTATATCATGATGTCATGACAACCATCCAAGTAAGAACTCAGGACACAACGAAAAAGGCTGCTCAGTTGATCCTGAGTAGGCTGGGTCTGGATTTGAGTACCGCAATCAATATGTATTTGGTACAGATCATCGAGAAGAAAGGTATTCCTTTTGAAATTTTGACTGAGAATGGCCTCACCACAGCGGAAGAGAAAGAAATTCTGAAGGACATTGCTTCTGCGAGAAAGAGCAACAAAAGCTATGCATCCGCTAAGGAGGCGCATCGCGCTATACTTGGTGCATGAGTCCTTCGTATCGGATCAAATTGAGCAAGAGATACAAGAAAGATATCCGACGATTGGGAAAGTCGAACATTGACATATCTCCGCTCGAACTCATTGTTGATCAGCTTGCGAGGGGAGAAAGATTACCAGTCGAACGCAAAGACCATGAATTACGCGGAGAGTTGCGAGGCACACGTGAATGCCACATCGGGCCTGATTGGATATTGCGGTATATGAAAGATGACAATGTACTTTTCTTACTCCTGATCAGTACGGGGAATCACAGACGAGTATTGGGCATTGAATAAATTCATCGGCTGAAGCCCGGTGAAGACATCTTTATCGGCGAGAGGTCGGTGAAGGAGTATGTGATGTAGCACGAGGGGTGCACTCTTCACGCTGGAATCTCTTTCCATGCTGATCGCGTCGAAACAAAAACAAAAAGAATCACAACCCCACCGATGATGCCACTCACAAAAAGCGCATGAGGAATACCGCGTGCGTCAGCAAGTGCACCTACAAATGGCGATGCGCACACAAAGAGCAAACGGCTGAAAAATGAACGGACCGATAGCACAGTTGCACGGACATCTGACGAAGTCATGCGATTGATAAGGTCAGCGGAAAGCGGGCCAACAAAGTGCCACGATAAGCGGCTGATCAGAAAGAAAACGAGAAGGAAAGGTGCCGGTGGCAGGCTTAGCGAAAGAAAGCAGATAACAGTCATGAATGCTGGAATGATCAGAAGCAGCCGATCATCAACGCGTTTCTCAAACCATGATACGGATTTGGCCGCGAAAGCACCTGCCACCAATGTCACGGCATGCGTGATGCCAAAGAGTGCAATGGGAACATCGACGAGATTTTGATATGGCTGAAAAAACCAGAAGAGGATGAGTGACAGGCTGGAGATGAGTCCGAAAGTCATAATGATCATCCGTAGCCCTGGGTGCCAAAAAAGCGCATGTGCCGACGTGCGAAAAATCGCTTTCAGATGTTTGGGTTCGTGGAGGGTATGACGCTTTGGCTCCTGAAGAGATACGGCAATAAAGATGGCGCATGCCATGGGTATGGCGGTAAGCCACAACGGAAGCACTAAACTGATAGCGCCCAAAAGACCGCCAAGAATACCACTTGCAGCTTCGGTATTGAATTCGAAAAACGCTTGGTTACCAGCTACTTTTCGGTACTCACGCTCACGACCGAGTTCCAGAAGCGTGTCATATGTCATAGCTTCGACAGTCCCTGAGAGAAGACTGGAACCTATGCCAATGAGTATTTCGGCACAAAGAAAATGCCAAAAAGTCTGACCAGTCGCATATGTTAGGTATGCCACAAAGCCGAAACAGCATCCCAGAATCAACGTATTTCTACGACCCCAGCGATCAGCCAGATACCCGGTAGGAATCTCAAGAACGAAAACTGTGAGTGCAAAGCCGGATTGCAAAAGCATGATCTGCTGAAGATTCAGGCCATAGGACTGCCAGAACAACACAATGATTGGAATGATAAACAACGCCTGCGTGAGTGCTTGCAGCACGTAGAGTTTCCAAATATTGGATGCGATTGCCGGAATGTGCGTCGTTTTCACTGATGTATTCTATCTCTATTGGGTGCCTAGGTCGCGCCAGAGATTTTCATGATCAGTTCTTGTAACTCGAAGTAATCACTGACGATATGATGAGGAGTTTCTTCATCATTCTGAAATGCGTATTGAGTAAATGGTCCGCGCCGTAGAAAGATGGAAATGATGCCGTTGGAATTGGCACCCCGGATATCTGATCGTGGATCGTTGCCAATCATTACTACTTCAGTGGCAAGAAAATTAATTCGAGACAATGCATCATCAAAGAACTTTTTACTCGGCTTCTCTGCACCAATCTCAAAGGCACTTACGATCTCCCGAAAATTCTCGAGTAAGCCCGCTGCTTCCAGTTTACGTTTCGCATACTGTGTATCCTCGTTCGTAAGAACAAAGAGTGGAAATTGTTTGGAAAGAATTGGAAGTACAATGCTTGCATCAGCATACGGCCGTACTTCTTCTGTTACCCGATTCCAGTACAGCGAAACCAATCGTTCTGTGTGGGAAACGGGCAAATCCATTTCCTGCAAAAGCGCCTGAATCCACTGTTCACGTTCATTCCTACGAGGGTCACCCTTTTGCGACTTAAGAATGTGATTTTTTGCTGCTTCAAATCTCCGATACATTTCACCAATATCTCTTTCCATCAATGTTGCAACATCCTTGGCAATTGCTGTTTCTGCGGCAATCTTTGCATGTTTCTCCTCATAGAGCGTGTCATCGGCGTCGAAAAGGATGGCACGAAGCATACAAGCAAAGTATAGCAAACAGTGAACTGTGGGCGAGCGACCAGACTTGATCATCTTCTTGCCTACGTCGGTAAGAAACTTCTCACCGATTCGTCTACATATCAGACTCCTCATCCCCTTCCCCCTCTTTTTATGGGCGCAATCACACCATTCATCGTTCTGCTGATCATCGCTATCATTTTTAACTACATTCCAATGGAAGGTCAGCTGAAGCGTATTGGCTACATCATCATCGGTATCGTCGCTGTCTTCATGCTCTGAGAGTGGCAGGCATTGTATAGACACTTTAGACACTTTTTCTCGGGCCGAGGTTCTGATATGATCTTCTTGGTGGTCTTCGGCCCGGTAGCTCATCGGTAGAGCGCTGCCCTGAAGAGGCAGGCGTAGGCAGTTCGACTCTGCCCTGGGCCACCATTCGATTCGCCTCGTTCACTTCGTCACGAGGCTCACTCATGGTAAACCACTATTTTTGACGAATCGAATGACCCTGAGCGA
>CALRGQ010000060.1 GCA_943357915.1 Candidatus Peribacteria bacterium | reverse complement strand
CGTACTTTCGTCCTCCAAGTGGAATCGACTCTATATCACCAGTGGAACGCGGAGCGAGATAGACTTCTGTATTGTCTTTGGTTGCTGTGATCGTCGTCACAAAAAGCTCTCACTGGTGAGCACCGTGCGTTTGACTGCACTCCAGAGTCCGCCTTTCATGTCACCGGACACTTCAGGCTCACCGCCTAGTGCCAAGATAGCTCCGCTCTCTGCATGCACTGACTGGCCTTTTTTCAAGTTCATTTTAAGAGCGCTGTAGCTGGGACGAGACACTATTTCATGCGTTGGCATGTCAGAAGATTCTTTAGGTTTCTCGACTGGTGTTTCGGGCTTCATAGATAAGGAGAGAAAGAAAATGTGTCTGTAGCGTGCATGTCGTACGCGTCTGTGTCCAGGGTCGCATGCGAAACATCAGATATGACAACTCCCCATCCCCCGCTTCTGCAAATACTTCTGGTGATACGCCTCGGCAGAATAAAATGTCGATGCAGCAGTAATCTCGGTCACCACCGGATGTTTCCAGGTGCCGGACGCATCTTCTTTTTCTTTGGCAGCTTTCGCAATTTTTTCTTTGAGAAGGTAGTCGACTTTTTCGCATATCAAAGACCTTGCGAAGACAGAAGCATTTATTTTCATGACGACGCTTGCATTGATGATAGTGTCTTGTCATGGAAAAACTGTCACGTAGGCTTTCCCTGCAAACTGGAGTTGCATTCACTGCATCGACGTTGGCGTCCAGGGAACTTCAGGCTAAAACAAGAAAACAAGTTCTGCCGCTTGTCATCTTTTTTCAGGGTGGTGCACAGAGCGCGTTCGAATTTGTCTCTCCACTGGTCCATTCACCTTCTGAGATGCGTGGTGATGGCAATGTCATTCTCGCATCAAACAAAATGCTGCTAGATGCTAGGTGGCCAGAGTTTGCTCGAGTAGCAGACAAGACGACGGTCGTTCGTTCGCTTCATGCTGGCAATGTCAGTCATGATGCACAGCCTGTTGTGGGGCAACCTGGCAGCCTTGGAGACAAGCTTGCATCCGATGGTATTCCACATCCGCTGATTGAACTACCGAGTATCTTCAGGGATCTCTCGCGGTTAGACAGAACTATTGGTATGGAGATCAAGTGGGATGAAAAAAGACAGAGATTCGTCCCACCCGAAATCATGACTGACGAACGACTCGATAAACGTATTCTTTTATTGGAAAAACTAGATCAGCCCATTTCCGGAGCGGCTGTCGTCAGGATGCATGAAAATCAAGATCTTGCTGCGCGACTCCTGTCGGGCGGACAGAGCGCATTGAAGTCGCCGTTTGTGCAAGCGGAGAAAGACCGAGACAGGTATGGCAATCACCCGATCGGAGATGCTTGTGCACTTGCATCGTCTTTAGCGCAGTCTGGAGCTGGAGTTACGGTGGTTTACAATGAGTTTGGACGGGGATGGGACTTACATACTGAAATGAACGTGGGTTATGACAGAATCATTCCTCCGACGGACAAAGCTCTGTCAGAACTTGTACATGATGCACGGAGACGCGGCTTCGTATTACTAATGACTTCCGAACACGGACGCACGCCGCTTATCAATAATGCTGGCGGTAGAGATCATTTCACGACAGACTACGCAGTCTTAGCAGGAGGTTCGGTACAGGAAGGTTTTGTTTTCGGCGATGTCGCAAAAGATGGAAACATTCGCAGCGATGAAATTAAGGGGGGGAGACTCATGGCTACGGTACTACAGGCATGTGGATTGAATTCAGAAACCCCTGCGCAGGTTGTCGGTAACCTGCTGCGGTAAATATAGATTTCAAGTGATAGGTATTCAGACTAGATATGACAACTCCCCATCCCCCGCTTCTGCAAATACTTCTGGTGATACGTTTCGGCTGAGGTAAAAGGTCCAGCTGGTGATATCTCGGTCACCACCGGATGGTTCCACGTACCGGACGCATCTTCTTTTTCTTTCGCAGCTTTCGCAATTTTTTCTTGCTCAGGTGTCGTACAAAAAATTGCCGAACGATATTGCGATCCGAAATCCGGACCTTGTTGATCTTTCGTTGTCGGATTGTGATTCGCAAAAAATATTTTCAGTAACTCTGCATACGAAATCTGTGAAGGATCAAAAATAATCTTGATCGCTTCCGCGTGTCCGGTGTCCCCGTTACACACAGTTTCATACGTTGGAAATTCAGTATGTCCTCCGATGTAACCAACTTCTGTCGAAAGAACTCCAGGAAGAATCCTAAAAGTTTCTTCTACTCCCCAGAAACATCCGGCGGCGAAGATGGCAGTATCGGTGACTAAAGTTTCAGACATGTCAGCATTCTACATCTGAGACGTTCACATGTCCGAAAATTCACCGTTATTTTTTTGACAGCTGCCGGATACGTACCTATGGTTACGGTGTCATGCAGTTCTTCCCCGTCACATCCACGAAGTGGCAGAAGACCTCCCTCACGGGGATGGGCCGCTGCTGATACCTGAATGAAAGATACAGGTTTGCACCCCACTCTCCGGAGCAGGGGCGTTTTTTTATTTTCTTCTTTTCATTTCTATGGTCATCAATCACCTTCCATATACCGTGCCACATGAGTTGCGTACAGCAGACAAAATTTCTGACGAAGAAAAAGCTGCCATCGAATGTATCGAATGGATGCTCAAAAATATTCGATATCAGTTTGGCGTTCTAAAATCTTTTTCGACTCTCACGCCTATTTTACCTGAGCATCGGGTGGACATGATGGTGGTGGAACGAACATTGCAACAGTTACGCGAAGCGATCATGGGGAAAAATTTCCAGAGAACGCGCGCACTATTCACACGCAGTCTTGATCTCACTTCTGTTCCGGATCATACGACGGATGATCCACGCACCGGTGTGCATCAGATCCTCAGTTGGTACAAACATTTTGAGTATCTTCGTGTGATGAATATTGACGAAAACCGCTTGCCGCAGCCACAATAGAAGATTTATTGTTCTACGAAAAACGCTCCACTTGGAGCGTCTTTCTGAAGAGGGAAATTATTTATTTCCTTTTTTTCTTCGTTGCTTTTTTCTTCGTGGTCTTGGCCTTTGTGGCCTTCTTCTTTTTGGCAGCCATAAATATGTAAGGGGAAAAAGTAAGTGTGGTTATTATTGTATAACACTCAGAACTGTTGCCAACATTTTGTTAATGCGCTTTATGATAGTTGGTACGCATTCACATTCAGTGAAAATTTATTTTTTTCTCTCTGAAAGAAAATATTTCATAAAATTTTAGAAAAGCTATACTAAAATCATGAGCGATTCACACGAAGTCACCGAACAAACCGCACTCACGCCTAAACGCATTGAAGCATTGCATGATGGCGTGTTCGCGATCGTCATGACGTTGCTTGTTCTGGAATTAAAGATTCCGGAAGCAGATGATTCTGCGCATCTGTCTGCGGAATTACTGAAACTACTTCCCGTTGTTATCGCATACGTTGTCACATTCGCAAACTTGGGAATCTACTGGATCGGACAACAAATTCAGTTTCATTTCATCGAAAGATCGGATCGTGCATTCTCATGGATTCATATTCTTTTTCTTCTGCTTATTTCTCTTCTGCCTTTTTCCAGCGGACTGCTTGGTCTTCATCCGATGAATCAAATCGCTTCGATGCTGTACGGAATAAATCTCATTGCGGTCGGACTCGTATCGTACGGAAGTTGGTGTTATGCGACACATCATCATCGTCTGACATCGCACACGATCAACAATTCTTTTGTGAAAAATGTGAAACGAAGAATTCTTGCCGCACCATTCGTCGCACTTCTTGCGATTTTACTTTCATTTGTGAGCGTGACCGGAAGTTTATTATTATATTTGCTGATCGTTCCTTATTACATTTATCCAGGACGCGTGGATAGTTTGTGGCGCCAAAAAGCTGTGCCGCATGCACACTGAGGAATCGTTAGTTTCACCGTTCATCCCCTTCCTTAAGCGGAAGCACGAGAAAAGTGGTGAGAAGTCCCGCAAGTCCGGCCATGACGATGGAACCCGTCCACAGATGTATGCTCCACCATATCCCGATCGTGAATGAGAGGGTGAGAAAATACGCAGCGAAGAATGCAGCGGGGACGATAAAACCAAATGCACGAACTTGGTTGCGGTGCAGTGTGAACGGATACAGTTTTTGCGAAAGAATATCCGCGACGATTCCTCCGGCGAATCCTGCAGGTACGAATGCCAGACCATCGAGCATCAATGCCATTGCGAGCATCGAGAAGGTAAATATCAGCGTAAACCCTCCGAATGCAACACGAGCGTGGCGAGCAATGAAGAGAAAAGAACCTGTGATCACCGCGATATGAAAGAGGTAACCAGTGATCGCAAGGCTCTGTGATGTGTCAGCGATGACCACATCTTCTGGACGAACGCCATGCAAGCCGATGAAGTGCGAAAATTGCGTCATGAACCAAACGAGCGAGATCATTAAGGATGCAGAAATGAACATCGGAATCTGCGTGCGGATGTTCGGAACGTCAACCGTTGGATGCTCGCGAAACCAGACTCTTAAGCCAGTGCTCAGCATGAGGAACCCCGACACAGCAAGTACTAAATGTGTCGGACTCAGCAGTGCATCGATATCTGCCTCAATGCCGAAAATTTCATGCCAAAGAAGATCACCAATTCCACCAACAATGAAGAATCCGGCACCGACAAAAGCGTATCCAAAGCCCTCCGGAACGTTTGCAAAAAATGTGCCTCCATATCTCCTCATTCGTGACCAGACTATGCACAGGAACGATATCGCAGTCACGACGTACCCGGAATAGAACACAGCATGCCACGGAGTGAAGAAGGACTCGAGTTCTGGTTTGTGATTGTGAGCCCAACCATCGAGGAAGAGGCCTGCAACAAACCAAAGTAAGGGGACGGATACAATCCACATCTCGGTCAGTGTCGGCTGTTTGAGCTGCGCATTCTGACTTGCGTGTTCTTGATGAAGTTTCAATGACGGAAAATCTCGCGAAGAGCTCATACCATCTCAGTATAGCAAGACCGACATACCAGGGGGGGCAATATTGGATATACAGCGCCAAGAGCATGATAGAATCATAGAAAGAAATTTATTCTTTAACATAAAATTCTTAAAAAACAAGTCTTGAGACTCATATAGCGCTTGCCGAGGCCATAGCCCAAACTCCATGATGTGCCGTGATTTTGCTTCTTCTTCCTCCTTATATATATGACCGGCATTTTTGAGAACAGTACCATGACAGATCTCCTCTGGATCACCTTCGGTTCTGGCATCGTTGCCCTCATCGCGGCCATGGTCTGCCGCTTCATCATCGGAAAACAGAACCCTGGAAATGACGTCATGCAGGCACTCAGCGGAAAAATTCGCGCGGGCGCCATGGCGTTCCTTACAAAGGAGTACACAATCATCGTACCGTTCATTCTGGTCGCCGCAGCGCTCATCTTTATTTTTCTTGATACCGGTTGGGAGAATGTCGGTGGTGAGTGGGGCGCTCCTTATACTGCACTTAGCTTCATTGTCGGTGCGTTCACATCTGCGCTTGCAGGATTCATCGGCATGCGTACGGCGACGATCGCAAACGTCCGTACCGCTGAAGCAGCACGCACGAGCATCGTAAAAGCATTGCGTGTGTCTTTCCTGAGCGGATCCACGATGGGACTTGCGGTTGTCGGACTTGGGCTGATCGGATTTGTCGGAACACTGCTGTTTCTTTTGACGAAGGTTGATCAAGCAAGCGCGTTGCAGTCACTTACTGGTTTCAGTTTCGGTGCATCATGCGTCGCACTCTTCGCGCGTGTCGGAGGCGGTATTTACACAAAGGCTGCTGACGTTGGCGCTGATTTGGTTGGAAAAGTAGAAGCCGGTATTCCGGAAGATGATCCACGAAATCCAGCAGTGATCGCAGATAACGTCGGTGATAACGTCGGTGACGTTGCAGGTATGGGCGCTGATCTTTTTGAAAGTTACATCGGTGCAATTTTGGCAACGATGCTTGTCGGTCTGCACGTCACATGGGGCGTAGATCAAGCGCTCCTGTTCCCGCTGTTAGTCTCGGTCATCGGAATTATTAGCTCGATTTTGGCAATGTTCGTCGTACGGACTAAAAATGCTGCCGGTGTGCAGAATGCTCTGAAGGGTGGGATGCTTCTCGCATCTGCACTCGCAGTTGCAGGAACATGGTGGCTTGCAAAAGCATTCCTCCCAGCGGAAGTCGCAATGGGAATTTTCTGGGCTTCCACTGCGGGACTGCTTGCCGGTGTCGGTGTTGGTCTCATTACCGAGTACTACACATCGCATACCTATGGTCCGGTTCGGGCACTCGCACACTCGGCCAAAACTGGTGCTGCTACAGCTCTCATTGAGGGGCTCGCTCTTGGTTACATGTCCACTGCTCTTCCGCTCTTCGTGATCGCAATCGCCATCGGAGTTGCGTACTCACAAGCGGGCATGTACGGCATCGGCATTGGTGCTGTCGGCATGCTCTCGACACTCGCCATGACACTCGCGATTGACGCATTTGGTCCAGTTGCAGATAACGCCGGAGGCATTGCAGAGATGAGCAAGCTCCCGAAAGAAGTCCGTGACAATACAGACGCGCTCGACGCCGCAGGAAATACGACGGCCGCCATCGGAAAAGGCTTTGCGATCGGTGTTGCAGGTTTCATGTGTTTGGCACTCTTTGGAGCCTACAAAGAAGAGTCCGGACTTGCGGGCATCGATGTCAGTAATCCTACAACACTGATAGGACTTCTCATCGGCGGTATGATTCCGTTTCTCTTTAGCTCCATGACCATGCGCGCAGTCGGTCGCGCTGCAATGGCGATCATCGAGGAAGTGCGTCGTCAGTTCCGCGACATCAAAGGCCTCATGGAG
>CALRGQ010000059.1 GCA_943357915.1 Candidatus Peribacteria bacterium | reverse complement strand
TCTTGGAATCCAACGCACTGGACTTTGATGATCTGCTTATGGAAACCGTGCGGCTTTTTGAGGAACGACCAGACGTCCTGAGCCGATATCAGAACACGTGGCGATTTCTGCACGTTGATGAGTACCAAGACACAAACCACCCGCAGTATCAGTTCATCAGTATGCTCGCGGCCGGACACCGGAATTTGTGCGTCATCGGTGACCCAGACCAATCCATCTACTCATTTCGTGGCGCAGATATCCGCAACATTCTGGATTTCCAGCGCGAATATCCAGACGCCGTCAGTATCAAGCTGGAAAGAAACTATCGTTCCACACAACAAATTCTGGACGCTGCAGATGCCATCATCTCAGCAAATCCAAACCGCCCCGATAAGAAGATGTGGACCGAGAAAAAAGACGGCGCAAAAGTCAGCCTACAAGAAGTAACCGACGAACGACGTGAATCCGAAGTCGCAGTCAAAAATATTCTTGCGTTCAAAACACAGGGAATTTCGCTTGCTGATCAGGTGATCCTGTACCGTACCAATGCTCAATCTCGCTTATTTGAAGAAGCGTGTCTCCGTGCCGGAGTCCCCTATCGTATCCTGGGAGGCCTCAAATTTTACGCGCGTAAAGAAGTCAAAGACGTACTCGCGTATCTCTACGCTGTCGTCAATCCATCCGACACAATTTCGCTCTTACGGATCATCAATGTGCCATCCAGAAAAATTGGCGAAACGACCATGGCTCGGCTTCAGAATTTCTGTAACGAACGCGGCTTAAGCCTCTGGCAAGCCATGAAACATATCGAGATGGTCGATGGCATCAGTGAAGGCACCAAGAACCGCATCGCTGACTTCACGGTTCTGATCGAAAACCTACAGCAACTGTCTCTAAACGCACCGGTCAGCGCGGTTGCAGAATCTGTTATCAAGCGGACAGGTATGGAAAAATGGGTAAAAGATGATACCGAAGAAGGCGAGACTCGTTGGGAGAACGTCTTAGAACTTTTGTCAGTAACGAAAAAATATGACAATTTGCCGCCCGAGGAATCCATCAACAGTTTCTTAGAAGAAGTCGCGCTCATCAGCGAAGTTGATAAGCTCTCCGAAGGAAACCATGATGCCGTCACACTCATGACGCTGCACTTGTGTAAAGGTTTAGAGTTCAAGTGCGTCACCGTCGCCGGCTGTGAAGAAGGCTTATTGCCACACAGTTCAGCAATGCTGGACCGTCAACAAATGGAAGAAGAACGCCGTCTGCTGTACGTCGGTATGACCCGCGCCAAAGAACACTTGAGCCTGCTTCACGCAACAAGCCGCACGCTGTGGGGTAATTCACAGAGTAATCCTCGAAGTCGCTTCTTAGATGACATCCCCCAGAACATCATCGACGTGAAGAGTGAAGAAATCACGAGTAAATACGGCTGGCTCACCAGCAGCGCGCCACAGTCATCCTGGTGGAAGCCAGCAAAACCAACCAATGAATTCTCGCAGGAACCTGCATCAGATGATGTGAATCAGGATTGGCTGGGGCACGTCGAAGAAGAAATAGCTGAAGGCACACAGATCGAACATCGCACGCTCGGCCCCGGGACTGTACAAAGCAGAAGTGGTGACATCATCGAAGTGCAATTTAAGAACGGTCAAATCAAGCGATTGGCACTTGGAATTGCGCCGATCAAAATTATCGTCCAAACACAGTAGAGACGAGCGGCGCGCACGTCTCTACCTACCCAACGTCCGAAGAGACTAATATTTATAATACGTTCCCATCACCACCGGTGCATCCTTCGCGACCCATGTAAACGTCGAGGTGCCGTCAGTCCATGTCACTGACCCAGCAGCGGACGATGAACCGGATTCATTGAGCGTAAGACGTAGTGATGCATGCGCAGGATCAGCAGCTGCAACGTCGCCATACACGACGATCGTCCGAGGACCATCAGTGAGCGAGCCTAAGCTTTCTGGGATGCTGTTACACGTCACAAGAGAACCACTCACGATACAGTCCGTTCGATCCGGAACGCCTGACGTACCGATTTTGACGTTTGAAAGTGTCACAGTACCGGTTTGTTCGATCTGGAAAACTAACGTCGTAACATTAATTTTAGCATTGTTATCCGTCTTTCGACCTGTAAACGTGAAAGAACCGATCATCTGATTTGCACTCGTGACAAGTGGTGCATTGGTCTGACCGGCATTCACGACAGACGTGATGGTCGAGCGAGCAGACACGAATATCGGGAACACATCACTGGATGCTGACGCTTTGGTGTACGCATCATTACTCCACACACCGTTCGCCAGCACCGTGACATTGCTAATCTGAACATTCTGGTTACCCAAACCGCCGGCATCTTTCATCGAGAGTTGGGCACGGAAATACACGCTACGCTGGACTCTTTTATCAATGATAAACGTGCCTGCGGGAATCTCTAGGCGGTAATTACGATTGGTGGACGATGTGGAGGTATTGAGCATTGCACGACCGAGTAAACGCCTCTCGTCATCATAGACGAGGAACGACTGGACAGTAGGAACTTCAGAAACAAGGTTGATAGAAATCGCCTTCACATCGATCGGCTCCTCTTCGATAAAGAACTTCGCCGATCCCAAGATCGCACTTGTTTCGCCAAGCAACAGAAACTGAGAACGAGTCATAGTATCCGACATCGGATCAAGCGGACGATTGCTCACGCTGGAGGAAGAACTGAAAGAAGAGGAAGAAGAGCTGGAGGAATTAGACGATGACGTCTGAGAAGACGACGATGAAGAAACTGAGGAATACTGATCCTTCTCGGCCCTGCGCAGCTGTTCAAGCTGTCCTTGGGATTCAGCAACGAAAGCAGCAGCTAGACGGGCAGCCTGCCCACGTGTGAGCGGACGATCTAGATCGATCGTGATCGGGAGATCAACTCCCCTCGCTGCGGCTGCCTTATAATATTGCTCAGCCCAGTGGCCGGAAGCAAACGTGATGTCATACTCAAAAAGGAGGGTCAGCATTTTCAAAGCTTCGCCGTACGTCACGGTGTATTCCGGATGGAAAAAACCATTCTCGACACCCTTCACCACACCGTGTTCCTTTGCATCACACACAAACGGGCTGAACCAATGAGTAGCACGAACGTCCGGAAAACAATTTTGACCCACGGATGACACTGACATACCGGAAGCAAGCACCGCAACCTTCAAAAATTCGGCTCGATTAATAACGCGCGTCGGACCAAATGTGCGCGAACCATAGCCTTTCACAATGTTTTCACGAGTCAGTAGGTTGATGCCCGCGGCTTCAAAGCTATTGGTTCTGACATCGTTATAGAAGTCGGCAGGGGTGATCATGAGTGCTGAAGCAACCATAGGGAGTGCTGTCAGCATCGTCACGAGAGACAGAGAGATGGGAAATTTCATAGAGTGAATGTAAAAAATAAGAAACTCGTGCATACTCGCACGTATGGTAGACGAAAAGATCCGAGATCTCTTACGAAAACACGGCATTCGCCTCAACACTGATGCAGGACAACACTTCCTGACAGATGAAGATGTGCTGGCCGAGATAGTGTGTGCCGCTGAACTAAGCCCGAAAGATCGTGTTTGGGAAATCGGCCCAGGAATCGGTGTACTCACCGCTGAGCTCGTGAAACACGCCGCTCACGTGACATCAGTCGAGATCGATACACGATTTCCACCGCTCATTCGGGAATATGTCGGCCATGCACCGAATTTAGAGATCATCGTAGGGAATGCCCTCCAGACTCCAACACCAACAGATGCGTCATTCAAAGTTGTTGCCAATATTCCGTACCACATCACATCTCCCCTGCTGCATCACCTCTTCATGGAATCGGTGATCCTGCCAACGTCCATCACATTTCTGATCCAACGTGAAGTAGCTGAAAACATCGCTTCCAAAACATCAGACAGTATTCTGACAGTTCTGACACGGCTCTATGGCGAGCCATCACTCCTGCGACTGGTCTCACCTGAAGCGTTCTTACCACCTCCAAAAGTAGATTCTGCAGTCCTTCATATTCGTTGTTATGAAAAACCAAAAGTTGATACCGAGACCGCGCAGAAAATCTTGAATCTTGCGAAACATGCCATGAGCAAACGCAGAAAAATGCTCAGTAACTCAATCGGTGAGCTGCCAAACGGCATGGAAGCGTTAGCCGCAGTAAACATCGACCATACGCGCCGTCCCCAAACCCTCAAAATCGATGAATGGATTGCGCTCGAAGCTGAGCTTGTCCGTCTCCGTGCATGAAAACTATGCGGCCAACTATCGGCTTCCTGGTGTCCTTTCTTGTCACGCTTTTTTTGCTCAGGTTTTGGCAACAAGCTGATTATCCATTGGCCTTATACGGCTTCTTGATTGGAATTTTGGTAGTTTCAGTCATCATTGCTGTGTCTCAAAAATTAACAACACTTTGGATCATCGCTGCTATATGGGTAGGAATACTTCTGGCTTTGGTCTCCGCTGAGCGAACAGTACACGTCACGCAACCAACTGATGTTGAATCATTTACTGACGGACAGTCTCACACACTTCACGGTTGGATTGTTGATGACCCGGATGTCCGACCAACCCAGGCTCGGCTGATCGTAGCGGTTGATCGCATCGATGGAACAAAACAGGCTCAAGGCCGCATCCTCGTGACCGAATACGGTGGCTATCCTCCACATCACTATGGCGATGAAGTAACCGTCTACGGAAAATTACGACGACCAGAAATCATTGAGGACTTTGATTATCCGCATTACTTAGAACTTTCCGATATTCGCACACTGGTCACCCGTGCGAGCGTCAAAACACTACAAACTGACAGTGCCCGTCCTACCAAGATCAGAACCTTTCGCGTGTTTGGCCTGCTGTATGCACTACGAAAAAATATTGAAGACAAGATCGGCATGATCTTGCCCGAGCCACATGCATCACTGCTCGCAGGCCTCCTCACCGGTTCGCGTCGCGGTTTACCAGATCATCTGTCTGAAGATTTTCGCACCTCCGGTATCACACACATCATCGCCGTCTCGGGTTACAACATTACGATTATTCTGACGCTGCTCGGGAGTGCGCTCTTCTGGCTGCCGGTGAAGCGCCGGTTCTGGCCGCTGGTGCTGATGGTCACCGCATTCACCATCTTCGTCGGTGCGGGAGCGCCCGTCGTGCGCGCTAGCATCATGGGTATTTTGGGTCTGCTCGCTTTGCAATCCGAACGCATCGCCATCCCTCGCATGTCAATTTTGTGGACCGCATTCTTCATGCTGCTCTGGAACCCCATGCAAATTTGGTACGACGCCAGTTTCCAGCTCTCGTTTTTGGCCGTCATCGGCATCACTGAATTCAGTCCTTACCTGAAAAAAGTTTTGACGTGGGTCCCAGAAACACTAGCTATTCGTGAATCACTCGTTGCGACACTCGCAGCACAAATCGGCACACTCCCGATTTCGATCCTGATCTTCCGACAGTTCTCGCTCGTATCACCGCTGATCAATGTCCTCGTCGCCCCACTTGTCCCGCTCGCGATGCTCACCGGAGCAATCTCACTACTCTTAAGCCTCCTCTGGATACCACTGTCACTCGTGGCGGGATACGTCACATGGGCAATCCTCCAAACGATTATCCTCTTTGCAAAGTTAGGCGCAGTCATTCCGTTTGCATCAATCAGGTGGTAGCCCACCTCGCCCGTAGACAGGGACGCTGCGTCCCTGCTGCGGTGCTATAGGTTAAAACTGATATACCAGCACATTCGTCCCACCCCAAAATGGCATCTTCACAAAAACTTTTTTGATAGGCTCACGCTGCTTAAACGAAAAAGTATTCGAGATAACTTTCGCCCCCGGCTTCAGTTCTTTTTCCAGTTTCGGCAAAAGTTTCTGCATGATCCCGATCGAGAGATACGTAAAAATCACGTCGGCATCCGAGAAGTTTTGCTGAAAGAAATCCTGTCTGCGCATCTCGGGCTTGGCTGTACTCATAACGTTACAGAGCTTCGCAAGTAACCAGACACCAAACGCACCTTCATATCCAACCGCACGAATCCCAGGCTCTCTGCGCAGCGCTCTCCTCACCACTCGTCCGTCACCGGCACCTAGATCAAGCACCAGCATTCCCGGTTTCAGTTCCGCTTCACGAATCATGGTCTCGATCACCGCTGCGGGCGTAGGCACAAAGGGCACCATGTGTTTGAGGTGAAACAATGAACTGACCAGCACCAACGCAAGAAAGCTGATGAGAAACAGCAGGAACAGACCAAGCAAGATGGTGACAACGGCTTCGATCACGCGAGCATGAAACCTAAGTAGGTAAACAGCGCACCAAGAAGCACCATAACAAAGCCTGCGAAGACCTGCATGCCCTCACTGCTGAGCATCACAACTTCCATCTTTGCACGATATACACCGAAACTTGCTGGCCACAGCGCCATGCAGACGCCCTTCAGGAGCACGATCCAAGCAATAAAAACAACAGCACCCTCAGCATCGGGAGAGATCTGATACTGACGACGCAGCGTCGTAACAGCGATAGACAGAACACCCACGCTTATAAGTCTGAGCATATTCTCGTCCTTCAGAAACTTACGCCTCCACGCCAGGTGCTGCTCATCCAGGAAGACCAGCGGAAAACCAAATACATAGAAAAACACACCAATGATCAGAGAGAAGCTAGCGAGGGACATGTGAGTGGGAGGAAGGCCTGAATATTGGCTGCTATTGTTTCAAGGAGAGTGAAAATTGACAATTGACCCACCTACGCCTTCCTGCTTCAACATAACTCAGGAAAAGATATCATTTCAAGCGAGCCAAGCAGGCTTCGGTGGGCAGGCCCACTGCGCCTTCCTGCTTCAACATAACTCAGAGAAAGATATCTTTTCCAGCGGGACAAACAGGCTTCGGCGGGCAGGCAGGATTCTTGCTTTCAACTTTTCACTTTTCACTTTACACTTTTGACTCGTCCGGCCCCATCGTCTAATGGTTAGGACAGCGGGTTTTCAATCCGTTAACGGGAGTTCAATTCTCCCTGGGGCTGCCACTACGTGCGCGTGTTAATAGACCCGCTTGCCTTAACAAGAGGGAAATTGGTCGGGTAGACCGACCGCTCTGTTTGCTTTCAAAGTCCTCATGGCGTCAAATACGGTCATGCCTTGTGTGGTGAATTCTGTCTGCTCAG
>CALRGQ010000058.1 GCA_943357915.1 Candidatus Peribacteria bacterium | reverse complement strand
TACGATGCATGTTTGAGCAGCAGTGCCCATGGCCCGTCTGTCAGTAGCATGCTTGGTGAGGGAATGTTGTTATTGCTTTGAGAGTAGTTCGGTTTGAGAGTCTTCATAAAATGTTCACGCAAACGGAACGTCGCCACCGTGCCGCTGTCTGACTTCACGATCATATTTCCTCCATCATTGAGCTGGTCGACCAGGTGGTATGCCTGCCCACCCACATAGTATGTCTCAGTATTACTGGTATATCCAGGTGTTACTTCCGACACGAAGTAACTGTATCCGTCGATATTCGCTGCCGCTCCCGTATACAGAGTGAAATTAAACGTCTCATATGTATCACCCGTCTCAGATACGCTCGATGTCGAGCGCCTCCATTCGGAGGCGTGCGTGAGACCTGCTTCCTTGAGCAGAACACCGGGAAACCTTCCTTTGTAGAAATATTTCTCTTCTGCCGCGCTTGAGTACAGCTGAGCGAGATCGAACGAAAAATAGGGTTGCAAACTCGCAGCGCCGTGAGTGAGGTACAGATAATCGACAACACCGCTGATGGTTTCCCGATCTTCAAGTGTGAGCTCGTCCGTTTCGCGTTTCATTATGACGCCGTTTTCCAACAGATTGTATCGCTCCAGGACGCTTTCCAAGCGGTGATACTGGTGCTGCTTGCTGACAGAGAACGCACCCCATGGCCCGAAGGAGGAGAGAAGCAATACGCTGAACAGCGTGATAGGGATCATCTTGATGGCATGTGCCCTACGCAAAACGAAATACAGAGATATGCACAGCGTCCAGGTACCCAGCAGAACGACGTAATAGCGGTTTTCCGTCAGACCATATTGATCGATTCGCTGCCAGATCGCGCTGAATAAGAGAAGGCAGAACAGTGCCAGCAACGCGTAATAGACAGTACTGACGGTGCGTACCCATCGAAATTTTGTATCCTCCCGCGCTGGCCACAGCAGTATGTCCGCCACGATGCCCGCAGCGGCATACCCGAGCACCATGTAACAGACCTGGCCCTTTGGCCAAACGCCCGTCAACAGAATTTTTGACGAGTACACTGCCAGGATAAAGGTATACAGACCTACGAGGGGGAGCAGAATGTACTGCGCAAACACTCTGGTCAGCGTCGGGTACCATTGATCATGTTCTTTGACGGAAAAAGTGACAGGTATTCTTGAGAGAAAGATATGTGTGGCCACTATTCCCGCCAGAATAAACCATACTTCCAGATAGTATCTTTCATGAATGCGTATTTCAAAGAGGTAGGCGACAGACGCCATAGCTGCAAATAGTCCGACGTAGAGTGTTCCTGCAAAGATCACACTGATAGCTGCCCCCCGGAAAAGTCGCGCGTTAAATGACCAGAAATCCTTGTCGTAACTTCTCCCCAAGAATGGACCCACGCTTATGGCCAAGCAGGCAGAGATGAAGAAAAGAACGTATCGAATGAAATGGTATTTTGGACCGTCGAACAGATCGGGTATCAGCCAGAAATAGAGTCCCAGAAAGAGAGTGCACAGAAATGCTGCGGCAATGTGCCACATGGTTGTCCATTTCCACCGTTCACCGCACAGTGTGATCGCGATCATCAAGGCAAAGCCAAGCATGCAGACGAAAATAAGGTCGAGAAGCTGCGGTAAGGACTCATAATAAGAGAATCTATATTCCCATTCCGCATAGTTGATACAGAGCCCGGTCCAGAGTAACGCCATTGCGCTCGAAAGAGGGAAACGACGGATAGTGGCTTGGATGTGCAGCGAAAGCGTGTGGAGAGAGAGATGCATAGGAACACATCCTGACGGGTACGTCTCATCAATGCAATTGAAAAACAATATATATTTATTGTAATTCAATAAATATTGTGTTTGAATGTATACTCCACTCATTCACTCCCTCCGCATGAAAGCTCTCCCTCTCAAGCACGCTCCTACATTGTTCCTGAAAGCAGTCATTGTTTTTCTCGGAGCTCTTGTCGGGTTGCTCTGTGTATTTTTGTTCCCCATGCTTTGGAGGGAACTCGCACATGAACCGCAGCTCGGCTCTGTGGTGTACCCCGGACTCATCGGCCTTTACCTCACACCTTTACCGTTTTTCTTTGCATTGGTGCAAGCCTTCAAACTTCTGCAGTACATCGACACAAATACCGCCTTCTCGGATTTTTCCGTCCAGGCATTGAAGAACATAAAATACAGCGCAGTCGCCATCAGTATGTGCTATGCAGCCGGGATGCCGCTGGTGTTTGTCTTTGCTAATCTCGATGACGCGCCGGGAGCCGTCCTCATGGGAGCGGCGATTACATGTGCACCGCTGATCGTTGCAACATTTGCAGCTGTGCTGGAAAAACTGATCCGAAGTGCCATCGATCTCAAATCAGAAAATGATTTAACCATCTAACCCGAGCGTATGCCTATCCTCATCAACCTCGATGTCATGCTAGCGAAGCGAAAAATGAGCGTTACCGAACTCACTGAGAGAGTGGGCATAACGATGGCAAATATTTCTATTTTAAAAAACGGAAAAGCAAAAGCGATTCGGTTTCCGACACTTGATGCGATTTGCAAGGCACTGGAGTGTCAGCCGGGAGATATTCTGGAATATTCTCCCATGACGAAATAAAAAATACTTCCCTGGTACCGATCTCATTGGAGGCTGAACCCGTAAGGAACGCGATGTTCATGCGTCGGAGAGCTGGACCATGAAAGATTGAAAAGGAAATTTTTCTGGCGTGCCAACTGGAAAACACCATGTCCAAGGAAGAAATCCTCACTCAGTATCTCAATTGGATTTCTTTCGGTGGCGGCATGCAGGGATCCAGCGAAGGACACGGATAGTCCCACGTGGATCGGCGGAATCGCAGCGGTAAACACGCTGCAGGCACCGTGAGTCAATGACCTTACTCTGCATCAAAATCTACATATGTCCCCCGTGATGATGCCCCAAAATCACGCCGATTCCTCAACATAGATTGACCATCGAAATTGCACTCTTTCTGCTACTATTACGCCGTATGAAGCTAAGAATATTCTCTGTCACCGGAATCGTCTCACTGCTCTTCATGCAGTTTGCCCCGACTGTTTTCGCAAAAACGATAGAATTTGATGATGTCCCTCAAGATTCTTGGTACAGCATTGCTGTCGCACATCTAGCAGAAGGTGGATATTTAGACATGACAAAGAAAAACTTTGAACCCTCTCGTCCTGCAACGAGGGCGGAGTTTGTGAAACTCTTGGTAGAGAGTAATGGGGGTATCTTGAATAAGATCACAAAGAATACTTTCTCGGATATCCGCAGTAGCGATTGGTTCTATAGTTACTTTGAGGAAGCTGCAGAAGAGGGCTGGGTACGCGGTGACAATAACTGCGTAGGAAAAGAGATTTGCACAGCCCGTCCACACGATGTGTTAACCCGAGCAGAGGCAGTCACGCTCTTGCTGCAAACTTACAAAGATATTGGAGGAACAAATGTAACGTTTTACTTTCCGGATAATCCACCAGGGACGTGGTACTACAACAATGTGAACACCGCCATTCAGGCCTGCCTGCTCGAAGGTGACATCGAATCGGGGCGTATCCGTCCGACTGACATTGTTTTACGTTCAGAGATGGCCATGATTTTTTACAGATTTGAAACTAATCTATTAGCAGGTGGTGGTCACTGTGAAGGAATTATTCTTCACAGTTCAAAGTACATTGATCCAACAACAATCAGGATCAGCTTCGGCACGGCAGCTCCCGTTGATAAAAATTGGCTACGCAATGCTGAGCATTATCGATTGCACATCGATGACGAAACAACCGCCATCACTCGCGGAGCATCTGTACGCATCGTGGAAAAGACTGCATCATATGGAGATGAAATCGTTGAGCTTCATCTCGAAAAACCATTACTTCCATGCGAAAGATATCAGGTAGTACTTGATGACATACTTCTTGTCTCAGGTGTTATTGTCTCCGGTGGTTTTACCGATGATATAAGTACGACGTGCCCATAACACTGAAACTTGCGAGTCTGTGAGCAAAGAATGACGTAGTGTGGGTTTTCACGATGAATCACATTCATGCATATTACCCTCGTTCGACGAATCTTCCTCCAAGCAACAGAAGCCAAGGCTGATATGTAAAAAGAGTGTATAGGATCTTTCTACTGTATACTCCCTGATATGATGGATTCGTACGAAAATGTTTTCCGGGCGCTTACCGATGCAAAGGTGAAGTATATCATTGTGGGTGGAGTGGCGATGAACTTGCTTGGATGTCCTCGTTTCACAAATGATATTGATGTGCTTCTCGCACTGGATAATCCAAACCTTGAAGCAATGAAAGTTGCAATGGAGAAAATCGGATACGAGCGAAGAATTCCACTCGCACTCGAAGAACTTGGCGATGAAAAAAAGGCTCTGCAATTTATCCGCGAGAAAAACCTTCTCGCCTACACTTTTTTCAACACAAAGGAACCTCTCTACAGTGTCGATATTATCGTGGGGGCGTCTTTACAATTCGCTCAATATGCAGATCGTCAAGTACTCACCCGTGTTTGGGGCATGAATCTGCCAGTCGTATCGATCGATGATCTCATCGGGATGAAGCAGGAATCGAACAGGGATAAAGATGCATTGGACGTCGCATCTCTGCTAGCATACAAAGGTCTATGAAAGACTATTCTTCATCAGTCGACAGAGAGCAGCTGCGTCGTATTAAATACGGCTCAAACCCAGAGCAGCGAATGAATTGGCTCACTGATGCCGCAAAATTTGTCATCGAAAGTCGGAAGAATTGGAAGAAGGCTGTGCCTAAAAAAGCGGCGTAAGCACCACAGTAGTAGAATAACCAGCATGGATTACCAGCAACTCCATCCACGGTACCGGGAGATCGACGTTGGAAAGGAGCTTCGTCTTGTGACACCAGATCTACATCATGCGGCTCAAAGTTTATCGTGGGTCGAGTCGCTCGATGTGGTTCAGTACATGGGCGCTGATTTTCCTTCTCCGACTCTTGAAGGAGAAAAGAGGAGAATTGAAGAGATAATGAGCAACAAAGACGAATACAGTTGGATGGTCGAATATGATGGAAAAGTCATCGGCAATGTTTGCATCAATTCGATTGCAGAAGCCACGCAGCAATTTGGCGTGAAGGCGGGAAATCTCACGGTGCTTATCGGTGATAAAAATTATTGGGGAAAAGGAATAGGTGTAAAGGTTTGCACGGCAATACTTGCATGGGCATTTGAGGAAGCCAGTTTTATGCGTATGACGGCACGGGCACTGCAAGAAAATATCGCAAGCATCAAGACATTGCAGAAATTGGGTTTTGAGGAGGTTGGCACAGAGCCATACGAGGGCTTGGTTCAGGGCAAACCGAGTGTATGGAGAAACTTTACACTTGTTGCGTGATTTTTCGGGACTCAATGTATGGTTGAAACGGGAATCGTAACTCAGAGACTACCGAGCCATCTGCCACTCCCGCACAGCATCAATAGGCGTGATGAGCATAAGAATATTCAGCGTAAGATTATCTCGGTACACAAGTAACATCAGAAACTCTGAGAGCACAAGAATCGCAAGCGTCCACTTCCATGGGAGTCGTGCCGCGAGCCAAAATCCAACAAGCATAAAGAGGACATCGCTCACCGAATTCAGAATCGTATCACCGGTATAACCAAGCGACGCCGTAGCACTACGGTAACGATTGATAATCAGTGGAGTATTTTCCAGCAACTCCCATCCAATTTCGAGGAGAAAAGAGATAAGGAGCTTTTTCCGAATCGTCAGTGTCGAAAAAACAAGGCTCAGAAGCGCAAAGAACAGAATGCCGTGCAGCACGTGCGAGATCGTGTAAGGATCGATAAAGTTCTGCGATGACTCACTACCCCAAGCGTCAAGCGTCATGAATTTGAGTCCGCACACGCACCACGGAGGCTGACCCATCACATGAAGAATCAGAGACAAGATTACGAGGATAACCACCATGAACAGAGCGACAACAAGGTTTGGATTGCGAGAACGTGAGATCATACAAAAGGTGCAAATTAGAACAAGCTTTTCATTCATGCTAGCACAGAGCCGTACAGAAAATCGTTCCGCATTTTTAGTCCGACACAGAGGCGAAAGAAGCCGTGGATTTGGTACGACAAATGAGATCCTACAAAAAGAAATTACGACGAGTACTGCTGATGTTGCGGAATACACTCATTTTCAAGGGGGTGTGAATGCAAAGTAAATCCCTCTAGTCAGGCAAAAAGAATCGTTGCTTGGCTCCCCAACGTGGCTCCTTCTAGAACTAGGGGCCGTGTATCTTGCGCTGCGCAGAAGCAATCTCCTTCAAGATATCGGTTATTGGACCACCTCTATGAGTACTTCATGACGCATCATCCATGGTGGTGTCCACGGCGCGTTGTAGCCCGCAAAGGAAGGGCTCGAAACAACGTGAATATTGTCCCGAGCTAGTGCTGCCAATAGCTTCTTTTCCATAACGAGAATGCGAGCATCATTTCTCAACCAAGAAAAACGCAAAACGGCCATTGTTTTTTCGGGGACTTCTACCAGCTTCACGCGAGAATCTTTTGGGGTGGGTAAGGACTTGAGTGTGTAGGAACTTGGCATCACGAATGCGATGATGCGGGAATCACCACTATTTTTTGCCAAGACAGGTGCAGTCATCGCTATGGATTCACTTGTCTGTTGCCGAGCAGTAACCGGGGCAGTCATGGCAATTGGTTCTTTTTTTTCGTTACCACCAAAAATGTATCCGGCAACGATCATAAATCCGTTGCTGAGCGACTCACTATACGAGCCACTCACCGTCGTTTGCGCTTCTATGTGGGAGGCATATTTTCTGATCTCGTATTCAGGTGCTCTACGAACAACTGTGTATCGCGCCTGTTCAACATTCGACGAAAAATAACCCCAGAGAGACCACACAATGCCGAGTCCAAACAAGGTGATAATGATAGTCATGGTCTTCATCATACCGCTCTTCAGCACAGAAAATAAAAATACTGTAGCAGCTAATGAGAAACTTCTGCACTACTAGTCTTCTCTCAAACAAAACTACCCTGAACCGAGAATCACTTTCTCAAACAAAACTACCCTGAAAAGAGTCATGGGAACCCTATCTTCTTCCCATGACAACCATGTTCGATGACACGAAAATCACCGGCGTAGCTCAACTGGAGC
>CALRGQ010000057.1 GCA_943357915.1 Candidatus Peribacteria bacterium | reverse complement strand
TTTGCGTCTCTACAAAAAGGGCGACTCTGCTATCCTACGGCCATGTCAGCCCTCACTCGTGACCAAGTCCTCCACATCGCCAAGCTTGCACGTCTGACGCTAAAGCCAGAGGAAATAGACAAAATGACAAGTGAACTTACGTCGATTTTAACGTACATAGAAGTACTCAACGAGGTCGATACAGCATCAGTAGAGCCCACTGCGCAGGTCACAGGGCTCACGAATGCTCTTCGGGACGACGTGGTTGTTACGAGTGACGCAAAGCCAGATGATCTACTAGGAACGTCTCCACTTCCGATCATTGATCATCAAATTCAAGCTCCTCACGCACACGGCTAATTGAATGAATAACGAAAATTGAATAGTGAAAAATGATTACCATCTCCCATCCTCAAAGGCCCACCAAAAGAAAAGGATTTTTCATTATTCATTTTTCATTCTTCGTTACGTAACCATGCTTTCTGCACTCACCATTTCAGAGGCACATGACAGACTAAAGAAGAAAGAAATTTCTTCCGAAGAACTGGTACGTTCTTGTATCGAGCGCATCGAATCTGTCGACAAAAAATTGAACGCCGTCGTCTACAAAAATTTTGAAAGTGCGATCGAAGCTGCGAAAGTTGTGGACAAAAAAGGATCGTTCGATTCGCATCTTTCCGGTATCCCGTATCTTGCAAAAGATGTTTACTCCGAAGCAGGTGTTCCGACGACCGGATGCTCGAACATGCTCCGTGAAAAAAACTATATTTCACCATTTGATTCAACGACGACAAAGCGTCTGAAATCTACCGGTGCGATTTCTCTCGGCAAGACGAATACTGACGAATTCACGATGGGCGCTTCGACTGAAACGTCATGCTACGGCGTTACCAAAAATCCGTGGGATCTGACGCGTGTCGCTGGTGGAAGTTCCGGCGGATCGGCAGCCGCCGTCTCTGCCGATGAAGCTATTTTTGCACTCGGTACGGACACCGGAGGATCGATCAGACAACCAGCTGGTTTTTGCGGCATTGCAGGGCTCCGTTCGACATATGGTCGGACGAGCAGATACGGCGTCATGAGCATGGCGAGCTCGCTCGATACGACTGGATCGCTCTGCAAAACAGTGGAGGATTTGGCGATCATCCTTGAAGCTACTGCAGGCAAAGACATCATGGATGGAACGACATCCGAAAAACCTGTCGAGCCCTACAGTAAGCTCACAAACAATATGAAGGGACTGCGGATCGGACTCCCGAAAGAGTATTTCATCGAGGGGATTCGGCCAGACTGTGAGAAGGCAATCCGTGATGCGGCCGCACTCCTACAAAGCATGGGCGCCACGCTGGTAGATATTTCACTACCCCATACCAAGTACGCCGTTGCGACGTATTATATTTTGTGCCCGTGTGAAGTGAGCTCAAACATGGCTCGTTATGACGGTCTTCGATATGGACACACCGTAAAAAACCCATCAGACCTTGTGGACTACTACCAACGCACACGAAGCGAAGGATTTGGTGCCGAAGTGAAGCGACGGATCATGATCGGAACCTACGCACTCTCGGCTGGATATTTTGACGCGTATTACCTAAAAGCTCAGAAAGTCCGCACACTCATCCGGAAAGATTTTGAGGATGCCTTTCAGAAAGTCGATGTGATTCTTTCCCCGGTATCACCGCATCCGGCCTTCAGGATCGGCGCAAACTCCAGCGATCCCGTCGCGATGTACTTAGAAGATGTCTTCACCGTCGCACAAGTCATGGCCGGAATTCCATGTTTGTCCGTACCGTGTGGATTCAGTGATGAAGGGCTTCCGATAGGGCTCCAGCTCATGGGGCCACAGTGGGGCGAGCAGACGATTCTGAATGCCGCATACGCGTACGAACAAGCTACGGAGTGGCACAAGAAGAAACCAACGATCTAGGGAAGCGGCGTGTCGAGGATCGTACAGTCATTTCTGCACGAGTCATTGTCGACATCATTACCGTCATCACATTCCTCACTAGCTTCTCTAATACCATTTCCACAGTCCGCACAAACGCTTGGTTGACCCGAACATGAGTAACCCGATTCAATGGCACAGACACTACTGCAACCATCGCCATTATCTGTATCGGCATCGTCACACTGCTCCGTACCCTCTATCAGTCCGTTACCGCACACCGGACCTCCTCCACCTGCCGTTGATCCTGCCGTTGTGCCGGACGTATCACCTGCCGTTGAGCCCGCTGTTGATCCTGCTGTTGATCCTGCGGTTGTGCCAGACGTGGCGCCTGACGTAGAACCATCTGTAGTTCCTTCCGTATTTCCTGATGTTCCGCCTCCTGTTGTATTTCCACCATTCGTGCAGCTACTGGGCTGACCAATGCAGGTGTATCCGTCTTCAACTGCGCACATATTGCTGCAACCATCGCCACTTGCGCTATTCCCATCGTCACAGGTTTCACCGACTTCGGTAAATCCGTTACCGCACCACATCAGATTTTTTACCTGAAACGATGTAGCCGTGTCATTCGCAATAACGACGTAGCGAGCATTAGAAGTAAGTGGGATCTGTGATAGTGGGAGGAAGGTCACCCCATTGGCAGCTTCAAATTCGGCAATATACGTACCATCCGCACGTTGCTCAGGAGAGGCCCCGAACGGTCCAGGAAATTTCTGCGCGAATGTCGCCCCTGGTACGTTTTTCATTGCAATTTCGGTAGCAGCACCTGGGGTATATTTGTACAGAAAGACTTTTTTACCAGATGTAATGGCGGCACTGAGTGGGGCACCGCTGGAGATACCGGATGCCGGCATGAGAGCGAAGTTAATAGTATCGACCGGGAGAATCTCAGAAGTTTCACCGAGGTCGTATGTAATATTATCAACCCGATAAACATTCCCGTTCCTTGTCACTGTTCCGACCTGCGTCACTGCACCCTGTAACGACGTTTGCATTTCGAAATCAAAAGGCGATGGAATGTCAGAAGGAAACTGAGGCTGGTTCGTCATACCAAAACTCCACATCATCGTGAGAGTAACGGTCAGTCCGGCGACTGTACCGAGTACCAGTGTCTGATATTTCTTGAGGATTTGTTTCATAACGAAAGGTTGGAGAGAGATGAAATTACGAGAGAATAGTCATACGCTGTCGCCTGATACTTGCGTACGCAAATGTAGAGATGCCGGCAAGAAGCAGGGCTGCAAAGGCGAGCACGCTCTCAGGGCCGGTAGCCGTGACGCGAGGGGCACCGCTATGAAGCACCCTACCGCTTGAATCTGTGATGGTGTTTCCTCCGTTAATGATAATCGTCGGACCATTTGATTTCTCTTCCTCCTTACGTGTCATACGACGGTCGTACGTTGCCGCCTCATCAAGCAGACCCATTGGCGGAGCCTTTTCGACAACAACAGTAGGTTCCGGTTCCACCGGATCCAGCGCAGCCCACTCAGCAGCACGGCGCTCGGCAGATACTCTCTGTTGCTCGGCAATAACGGCTTCACCCTCACGCTGGTTCGGCGGAGCCGCTGAAAACAACTGCTGAGGAGTGATATACGCAAACCCACTCACCGGAACAAGAGCGGCGGCGACACCAAAAGTAGCAAGTGTGGCGGAGAGGATATGTTTGTGCATGAGATTTATTGTGTATGTTCAGAAGTATTATACCTTTTTTCGTATTTTTTAGCAAACGTCAGTTTCCCCGCGGCTGCAATGGAATCGGGAATTCCGGAGCGGTGATGCCTACGGCGGAGTCTGTTTGGCGCCTGCCATTAATCAGCGGAAGCTTGCTCCACTTGTATTCCCAATCAGGCATACCGAATGTTTCAGGATTCGTTGGATCAGTCTCGCCATTATCCACGAGACAGTTCAGGTTCGTGTCCTCACCGTCGTTCACAGGAGATGACACGCGCTCGACGCAGCCTCGATTACCTGAAGCATCCGTGGAACAGAATGTACTGCGTGGCTCTGGGCAACCTGTTGCAAAACGGTGAGAAGGGTTACCGTCACAGACACCATCGCGATCTGTATCAGAAACAAGTGCACTTGTTTCTCCGGTATCCAATCGACCGTTCTTATTCGCGTCTTCACAGCTATCAGTGCGACCGTCTTGATCCGTATCATGCAGAAGAGGATTAGTCTTAGTTCTGAAAACTTCCGTCCCATCGGAGATACCGTCACCATCGGTATCTGGATTATTCGGATCTGTACCGAGGTCTCTTTCAAGTTTGGTATTCAGATAATCGTCATCATCATTGGGTCCCATCGGTACACCTCCAGGAAAATCTGCACCGTTGGCCATCAGGTAACACGTTTGATTGGCATATAAAATTTCTGCAATGGACGCGAGCTCCTTCGGGGATTTTTTCTTCGTATCATTTAGAATCCCGACGAGATCAGTATCCCCGGCCTTCATTTGCTCGATAGCGGCCTTGCGTGCGCCCATCGAATAGAAGAATTGGCCATCATACACGCCGGTCTTAGCCTCATTTCCTGTGTAGCAATAACCCCAATACTCACTCTTTTCCCAGTGTTCCGCGCCACCGACCATCACACTTGTTGCGATCCTTTCTGTTGTTGCTGGAACAGTAAAAATCACATGCGAATCGGTTGGCGCACTGACTCCTTCCATAAGACGTTCTGCATCTAACCGCACCGTAGGTACAATGCCCTGCGACTGCTGCGACACGAGCCGTCCGGTCAGCGGCACTGAATCCGTCTGGCGAAAGATGATCGCACCGGCCAGTATCGCACCACACCCGAGTAGGGTGAATGTTGCGTACTTCAAGGTCTGGACAATAAAAGGATTTGGACGCATCAGGACATTATACCGTAAAATGCTTGTTTCGAAAAGTGCTACAATCGCCACCGAACCACATGGCCAAAGACTTTTACGCGATCCTCGGCGTTCCAAAATCCGCAACCGAAGCGGAGATCAAACAGGCGTACCGAAAACAAAGCAAAGAATTGCACCCGGACAAGCATAAAGGCGACAAAGGCAAAGAGGCGAAGTTTAAAGAAGTGAACGAAGCGTACGAAGTGCTCTCAGACCCCAAGAAAAAAGAATCATATGACCGTTTTGGTTCTGCGGATTTCAACGGTTTTGGAGGAGGAGGCGGGGGAGGGGGTGGCTTTGGAGGTTTTAGCCAAGGCTTTCAAGGTGCTGATTTTAACGGTGACTTAAATGATCTGTTTAGTAGTTTCTTTAACGGAGGAGGTGGGGGCGGTAGAGGACGTAAGCCAGATACTCGTGGCAGAAACGTGGAAGTAGAAATTTCGATCCCACTGATGGATTCTGTGAAAGGCGCGGAACGAACCATCACATTTACGACGCAGATCGTCTGTGATGAATGCGCAGGAAACGGAAGCGCACACGGATCAAAAACTGTCACATGTACCGAATGCGGTGGTACCGGAAGTGTCACGCGAACCGCCAAGTCACTCTTCGGTGCGATTCGTCAGAACGTTATCTGTGAGATATGCCGCGGCAGCGGAAAAGTTCCTGAAAAGCCGTGTAAAAAGTGTGGTGGCGATGGACGTGTCAGTGGCAAAAAAACCGTGAATGTCCGTATTCCTGCTGGCATCGATGATGGGCAAACCATGCGGCTCACGGGTGATGGTGAGGCAGGGCGCCAAGGCGAAAAGGCGGGTGATCTTCTGGTGCATGTTCGCGTAGAAGCAGATGCACGATTTGAACGCGTCGGTGATGATATTCGGTCAACATTGCCTCTTCCCGTCCTAGACGCAATTCTTGGCTCAGAAGCTGATATCCACACCGTGCACGGTACGACAAAAGTATCCATCCCCGCGGGTACCCAACCCGGCCAAGTGCTTCGGCTCAAAGGCAAAGGCATGCCGGTCCTGAATGCCGGACGCCATGGGGATCATTACGTCACCGTCGATATTCTTGTTCCAACAAAGTTGAACCGTGAAGAGAGAAAGATGTTTGAGGAACTACGGAAAGCTGCACAATAGGAATATCAGACTATTTTCCGTGCACAAAATTCATGACGAGTTTCACGAGCAATTCTTTCTGTTCCGGCTTACTCTCTGCGATCAAAAGAACAAGAGCAACGAGTGCAGAATCGTTAAACTTTCTTTCACCATCCCGCTCAGCGATATGTTTTGTCCGCGTGAGATACACAATAAAAAGAAAAGCTGCGATGCGCTTGTTTCCATCAATGAAAGGGTGATCTTTTGTCAGGAAATACAGCAAGTGTGATGCCTTTGCCTCTACGGACTGATACAGCTCCATCGCATCAAATGTCTGCTGAACGGCACCAAGAACGCGCCTGAGGCCATCACCCTGCTCTTTCCCGAAGAGATCGCTTGCCTGCCGCTGACGAATGAGATTTTTCTTGAGTGCATTCACCAGCTCCAAGGCATCCTCATAGGTAAGAATATACGATGAACGAGACTGAGATATGGGAGCAGTGATTGCCTGCCGATCGTACTGATCAAGCAACGTCCATGTCTCCGTATACTCTGTGATAACTTTCAAAAGACCTTGCGCTTCATCTCCACTCAAACTTCTCGATGTCATCGCTTGGCGAATGAGGCTAACCGCTGAACGTAATTCTTGGAGCTTCGCCGACTCCAAACGACGCTCGTTCAGCGTAAAACCCTTCACGAGATGTTGCCGCAGAATCTGCGTCGCCCACACCCGGAACTGCGTTGCCTGCTTGCTATTCACTCGGTACCCAACACTCAGCACCATGTCCAGGTTGTAATACTCAATATTTCTCCGCACCGTGCGCTTACCTTCTTTGGCAACAGTTTCCATTGTGGAAACAGTTCCTTTTGGCTTCAGTTCGCCATCCTGGTAGATATTGCGTACATGCTTTGAAATCGCGGCGTTTTGGACAGAGAAGAGGCGTGCAATTTCAGCCTGCGACAACCAGATCGTGTCCTGCTTAAACTTCACAGGTAAGGTCAAGCCACCGTCTGCACTTTGATAGACGAGAATATCTTTGGGAGAAGTGTTTTCTTTAGACATGCCTGAATGATACCGCATCACACATCTAAATTCTCCAACCCATCATCTTTCGCCATCACGGGTGACAGCTCTTCACTGATTTCAGCATCTGGCTCCGTAGCCTGTTTGCCATTCTTCAGATAAATCGCCACTTGGCGGTAGTCACCTTCGCCGATGCTTTCCGTTGCGAGGTCAGAAAGTGCAGGAGTGGAAGAAATGTGCATGTGCACAACACGGCGGAAGTACGGGCTCATCGGTGGCAATGTGACACGGGAACCGGTGCGGCGCACGAAGTCAGCCTTCGCATTCGCGATCGTACGAACTTTGTCTTCCTGCATCGTGCGGTAACCATCGACATCGACGACAATGAACGGCGCGCGTTCCAGATTCTTGGCAGTACGAATCATAGACTTCACGAGGTGCTGCACGGCGTTCAGCGTCTCGCCATGCCAACCGATCAAGCGGCTCGCATGGTCAGTCACAACCTCGACTCTGAGCATATCGGCATCCTCTTTGACGTTGATAGCAGTAAAAGGAATTCCGAGAAGTGTGAGAAGCTTGCCCGTGGTTTCGATAATCAGATCGTTCATGATGTAGGAAGAGGGTACCGAGAAAGTGAGTGGAGGGGAAGAGAGGGTGCATTCCATTCTCCGCAGCTGCGATTCACAAATCGCGGAGCGGTTGCATCAGCGGTTTACGAACCGCTGCT
>CALRGQ010000056.1 GCA_943357915.1 Candidatus Peribacteria bacterium | reverse complement strand
CCTTCCAACTATCATCAATAAATTGCTTTTTTGTATCGACCACTGATGCAATATTTCGCTGTTCTTCCTCCAAAAGTTTGATCTGAGCATCGTACTCTTCGGCCACTTGTTTGAGCCGAGCATGTGTTTTATCAGATTCATGAACGAGCGCACGCACTTGTCCCAAAAACTGGGTTCGTGCCTTCAAAAGAGCATCAAAGGCCAATGCATCATCAATACTGTCACCGAGTGAGCCACGAATAATGTGCTTAAGAAGCGGCCCTCCAGCCGCCGGACCAGACTCAGTGAGTGCAATATTTCGACTGGTCATGTAACGGAGAAATTTCACAAAGTCATCACGCTGACCAAACGCCACTGCATCGTAAAATGCCTTCGCGTTATCATTCGCCTGCAATTGTTGTTGCAACGCTTCTGCAAACACTTGTCGGCTATTGATCTGTTCTCGAATGAGCTTGCGCTGCTCTGAGGCTTTCTCCATCTCTTTTCTAGCAGTAGCTACCTTACCGTCAAACTTCGCCAAAACCTGCTCCAGATTTGCCTTTTTTTGTGTCGTCTCGGCAGCAGCATGCCATAGCTGATTGAACTCATCTTTTGCAGCACTGAGTTCTTGATCATCGACGGCCGCAAGAACTGAGAGCGGAATCAACAGTACAAGACTGAGAGTAAGAAGCCGGTTTCTATGTGTGTTTGAGCCAAAAGACATCAGGATATTATACCACAGAAAGAAGACGGCAGAAAGGTGGGAAGGAGTAACTGCTCACTGACTCTGCATTAGGCATTCTGCCACTTTCGCACAATTGCACTGTACGCAGCGTAGAAGTTCTTGGGTTTGCTCCACCATGTCGTGAGACAGACTGACAGAAGGACACTCATGACATCCGCTCCTTTCTGGGTTTTGGAGCCAAAGGAGATCTTCCGCTTGATGACAAGGGGGCGGAGAGCACGCTCAGCTTTGTTGTTGGTCATGGGAATGTTCGGCTCGATCACACAGAGGAGATAGTGCTCGGTGTTTTTGAGGAATGTTTTTTTGATCGTCGCAAGTTTCTTGGGATCCTGAGCGGATGGTTTCATGAGTGCTGCGATGAGTGGACGAAAGCGAACTGCTCCTTTGGCACGTTGATTCCGATCGTACGAAAAATGAACAATGCTTTTCACATCGCCAAGCAGTGTGCAGAAGCGTTCATAGAATTCTTTGCAGTGCAGACGGCGTTCATCGGTGAGCGTACTACTCTCAGCGAGATCCTGAAGCTTTCGTTTGGGGTGTGCCCAGCAGAGACCGTGATTGTCAGAAAGACCATCGTAGGCTGAGTAATCATCGGTGATGATCGACTGGTTTTTGCTCTGAATCAGGACTTTCGCATTGCCTTTCCCCCGAGTCTGACCAAGACGGAAAATCGTGTCCGGTGAGTCGGAAGCCGTCTTCACCCATCCATACTGTCCCTGTCCTTCCGTCTGCACAGGATGACCAGTTTCATCGTAGTGTGCAGCGGGAGCACCACAGATGCGTACATCGATGTCATGATATTCAGGCAGCAGTTTCATCGCTTCGATGGTGAGGATATGCGCCATCTCTCCATCACTGACCGTGACGCCAAAGGTATCTTGTAGATCACGAGCAATTTTCTCGAAGGTTTGCCCCTGTACCGTGACGCAGTAGGAGATTCTCATTCGTACATTCTCTCCGAGTGAGCAGACTTGTTTTTGGATCGGGATGGCGGAGTGCCATTTCCGACACTGTGAACAGAAGCCTGTTTCGATGCGTTGCTTCTCGACGACCCTCAGTTCTGCGAGAGTAGGAATAACGATGTCTTCCACGTAGCGCACAGCTTCCTGAACATTCGTAAGAGCTTCCCCACACTCCGGACAACAGTCGATGCTATGTACCGTTTCCTTTGTCACCTCTTCATCCCTCGGCGTGGCGCGTCGGTAAGAAGCAGGTGAACGGGGTTTCTTGTCCTTGGGAACCTTGGGCTTAGATCCCGTCTGTCCATTCTCATCATCACCACCTCCACGCTTTCTGCCGAAGACCATCTCACGCAATTCTTCGATCTGAAGTTTGAGGGCTTCGACGGACTCCTCACGTTCTTTGCGTTCCCGAGTAAGATCGGCACGTAGTAGTTTGTTTTCCTCCTTCAGTCTCTTGTTTTCCTCCCGTAATCGTGGGAGTTCTTTGCTCCAGTTGTACCAATCAATTCTGCGTCTCCGAATCTCTTCTTGTGAGAGCTGTTCCATGAACAAAGCGTAGCAATCACAACGGCGGAAACAAGGTCTTTTGGCTTCCATATGCTGTTTCACAACATGCCAAAAGTGATCATTTCACTACCTCTTCGTACGAGAAACAGAGGGGATATCCTTGCTGTGCGGCTTAGACTAAAACCATGCTGTGTATTTCTCAAAACAAAAAACCATAGAATCTCCTCGTCCAGAGCCATAGAATGGCTTTCGGAAAGTACGGCTATTTCCGTCAAGTCAGTCTGCGCTGCAAGGTCAGTGAGCAGTTACGGGAAGGAATGACCAATCACTACCCCTACCGCCCACCTCACTCCGGCGCTGAGGCGCCACCTCTCTCCCGATGGGGGAGAAAGGAACCTTTAGAATGATAGACCATAGCTTGTGATAAATATTTATTGGAAAGCACAAAAAAAAGAAATGCTGTCCCCCCTCTCCCCAGCCTCAGCGGGAGAGGGGGCTAGGGGGTGAGGTGGGTGGTGGAGTAGCGAGAAGTTACGTGAAACCACCACTAACAAACTCCAATGACCATTCTTATTTTTTTCCCCCTTTTCTTCCTTCTACAACAAAGAATCTTTGCTATCATCACCTCATGCTCTACGCACTAACAGGAACGATCAAAAAACTCGATATTCCGTTTGTTGCCGTAGACGTTTCTGGAGTGTCGTATCTGGCGTCTGTTCCACATCCGGTGTGGGATTCGCTGCAGAACGGTGAGAGAAGCACGCTCATCATCTTCACATTAGTACGTGAAGATCGTCTGGATCTGTTTGGATTTACGTCTGCCAGTGACCGTGCATTTTTCGTCGCACTACTCAATCTCTCCGGCATTGGTCCGAAACTCGCGCTTGAACTCTGTTCGATCCCACGAGAAATGCTCGTGTCATCTGTAGAGCAAGAAGATGCGGGCATTTTGTCCAATATCAAAGGTGTTGGCAGAAAGACCGCTGAGAAACTTTTGGTTGACCTCAGCTCGATGTTTGAAAAACATCCTGAGTGGGCGACTCTTGGTGCAGTACCAGGCGAGAAGCGCGCAGCATTTGATGCTGATGCCATCGCAGCACTGACATCACTAGGCTACGACCAGTCATCCGTCCTGGATGCACTCAAGAAAATCCCCGTCAAACTAGAACGCACTGAAGACCGCGTGGCAGCCGCACTGCGTTCACTATAATTTTTCATTTTTTGTTTTTCATTTTTCACTCCTCCGATGCTCACTCTCGATATCAAAGGCACACTGGCAAAGACCATCACGCCAAGCCACGGCATTCCGGATAGTGAGTTTTCAGCAGTGCGAACATCCATGCGCCGGTACACAGAAGAATGGCTTTCTGAACGTGAAAAAGGGATGCATGGCTGGTCTATGAATCCGTACGATAAAGACGCGATCAAAGAAGTCACGGTGCTCATTGAAGGACTAAAAACTGAGAACATTCAGACCATCGTATGGATTGGTATTGGGGGCTCCGGTTTAGGGCCAAAAGTAATTCAGGAAATCTTTGAAACACCAAAAACACCGGGGTTTGTCGTGATTGATACTGTGGATCCAGCGACACTTCAGATCCACCTCGATCACATTGATTGGAAAAACGCGCTCATCGTCGTCGTGAGCAAATCCGGTTCAACACTCGAAACAATGTCTGCTTTCTTCGCCTGTTTTGAACGACTGAAATCTGCCGTCAAAACGCATCCGGGAAATCGCGTTATCGCCATTACTGATCCTGAAGGTGGCCCACTACGCGCCTTCGCAAAACAGAACCGTACCCATACACTCAGTATTCCGGCAAATGTTGGTGGTAGATTCAGTATTTTTACGCCAGTCGGACTACTAGCACTCGGGCTACTGGATGGTGACATCGGACAGTTCGTACGCGGTGCGAAAGAGATGGATACCTATTGTCAGGAAACAACGATGGCAAAAAATCCGGCCGCCTCACTTGCCGCCATCCAATTTTTGCTTGATACGAAACGTCACTACCCGATCCGCGTCATTATGCCGTATGGGGACAGATTGCAGTCTATGGCTCGTTGGGAGCAGCAGCTGCTGGCTGAAAGCCTTGGGAAGAACGATGGGTTTAACCCGATTCCCGTCGCCGCCATCGGCACGCAGGATCAGCACTCGCTTCTGCAACAATGGATGGCCGGACCCCGTAAGAGCTGGCATCTATTCTTGCGAGAACTTGATAAGCCCCGACTGGAGGTCCCGAAAAATATTCCCGATGCGTTCGCATATTTTGGAGGTAAAACATTCGGCCAACTCCTCGATGCGTGTTACGAAGGCACGAGCCAAGCACTGACATCTGCCAAACGCCCACATGCAACTATTTCATTACAGAGACTCGACGAATATCATATCGGACAGCTGTTCTTCTTACTGATGGCCGAAGTGGTGTATCTCGGAAAACTCTATCGGATCGATATCTATGGCCAACCGGCGGTAGAAATTGGAAAACAGATTACGAAAGGGATTTTGTCAAAAGGACAAGCGTGATAAGTGAATAATGAATAATGAAAAGTGAAAAATTGGTTAGAGAAAGTTTGCATTTTTCACTGTTCACTTTTCTCTTTTCGCTTCCAACTCCTCTCACATCAAGTATACTTCTAGCAACTTCAATTATTCTTCTCATCGTAACTATGGCCACCCCCGTCACTGACGCTGAATTCTCCGCCAAAGTCTTAAAGTCCCCTCTTCCGGCGCTTGTCGACTTTTGGGCTCCATGGTGCGGCCCTTGCAAAGCGATGATTCCGATTTTTGATGAACTGAGTGCACAGTACGAAGGCAAAATCGCATTCTTTAAAATGAATGTGGATGACAATACTGATGTATCACAGCAGTTCAACGTTATGAGCATCCCAACCTTCATTCTGTTCAAGAACGGTGAAGCAGTGGACACATTCATTGGCGTGCAATCCAAAGAAGCAATTGTCGCCAAGCTAGATGCACTCCTGAAGTAGCATGCGTTTTATTCTGGGTATCATCGGGATCCTCTTCGGAGCCGCTCTCATTGTGTATCGTGAGTCCGTCGGGGACATGCTTGGTCAGCCAGCATGGGCAGATAAGGTCGGGGGCATCTATAACGTTGTCGTCATCATTGGCGTCCTTATGTTCTTCTGGAGCCTCGCATACATGACAAACACCCAAGACATCTTCTTCGCGCCATTGTTCTATTTCCTGCCAGGCCGGAGTGCAGGCGTATCTGGCGGGGTACCGGGGACGGAGTTTTAGGGATTGTCTGGACTCGCCAAGCGCATTATTTTTATCTACAATGCCGCGCGTGGGGCTGGAGCTTACGTGCCTAGCTACCGCGCAGAGAAGCGTATAATACTAAGACTTGTTCGTTCTCAATTCGTTGATACCATCAGAAAGATCCGTGGGGCTGTAGCTCAGTTGGTAGAGCATCTGGTTTGCAACCAGAGGGTCAGGAGTTCGAATCTCCTCAGCTCCACCATTTTGTAGGAATATGAACTTCCTCCGTACATATTGGCGCCTACTACTCATCGGAGTTGTGTTGGCATGCATAACACTTGGAGTAGCAATGTACCTTGATACATCGGCAAACCAGCGGAAAACTGACAAATGGATTCAGCAAACACTTAATGAACATGATGACCGACAGAAGCTAGATCCTTCATTCAATAACAAGAATCAAGTGTATCAAAACGACTCTTTTGGTATTCGCATACGATATCCCGAGAAGTTCCAGATAGTCGAACTGAAACCCGATAGTAGTGGGCGGGCACTTGTCGCTTTTAATGATCATGAAAAGCCTTTTCCTTTTATCGATGCGAATTTCCTTCTTGAGATGAGACACCCGGAAGATATAGAGCCGAAATTCCGAGAGGGATTTACGCCGCTCATCCGAACAGGCACCGGCGGCGAATTGGTTATCAATACTGTCGATACGTCAGTCAAACCGTTTGGATATTTCACGGAGATGACTCAATACGGTTATTCCTACCAATTCTGGGCCTATGGAACTGATTACACATTTGATGTCTATGCTCTGGAAGACATTAATTACAACACTTTTGTCGAATTCCTACGGGGCATAGAATTTTTTGAGCCCGTGCAAAAAATGCCTGCATTCGACCCAAGGATCACCGATATCGCATGTGGTATTTCATTCGTTCTGCCATCAGGCTGGACATACCAAAAAGACGCATGTGTTATGAGCAATATGGCTCAAGATATAGTCGAAACTCCAACAGGTGGAAAGTTGGTTATTGGCGTGAATAAAGGTTCTGCGTCACCAGATTTTCCTTTGTTAGAAGAAGCAATCATTGACGGATATAAGGCAAAAATATTGCTTAATCCCGGGGGGATGCAGGATCCGTTTCCAGTCATTGAGGTGACCGTTCAAACAGGAACCGTTTTCAGCTTTAGCTTGTATGATGTCACGGACAATGAAAAATCCTCAATGATCAAACTCGTAAAAACAATGAAATTCGGAAAGCAATAAAACCTACCAATCGACTCGTCCCGCACGTCCGGGACTCGCTCATGGCGAGCCATTTTCTTTTCATAGTATATAATGAGCAAGAATCAGCTCAGTAAAATGCTACACACACGTCGTTATGCACCAGAAACTTTCAAAAGATTTGCCAGTAAGATGGAAGGCGCTAGAACACTGGGGTAAGGATGTTGTTCGCATTGAGCCTCTCGCTGGCGGAGTTGCCAACGATGTGTGGAGTGTACGCATAAACGGTCAACTCGCGGTTGCTCGCCTTGGCACCAGGAGCGACGCTGATCTCGCGTGGGAGACTGAGCTCCTCCAATACCTCGACCGTGAAGGTCTGACGGTGCCAGTGCCAATCCCGACCACGGACGGTCGGCTGTTCGTCGACGGTTTAGTGGTGATGACGTTCATCGAAGGCGGGCCGCCCGAGACGGAGGCCGACTGGCGTCGTGTTGCCGAAACACTTCGCAAGCTGCATCGGTTAACGAAAGGTTGGCCGCAGCGTCCAGGCTGGCGATCATCGACTGATCTTCTGCACACAGAAACCGGGACGAGGATCGACCTCGGTGCTATGCCGCCTGAGGGCGTTGCTCGATGCCGTGCAGCGTGGGCGCGGCTCACTGGACGTGAGACATGCGTCGTCCACGGCGATCCTTTTCCGCGTAACATCCGCATGACAGAGGATCGGGTCGGGTTGATCGATTGGGACGAGTCGCACCTTGATGTCCCCGATCTCGATCTTGTGCTGCCCCACAACGCTGCCGGTCTTGACGCCGCTGCGTACGACATCGCTGCGCAAGCGTCCGCCGCATGGGAAGCTGCCGTCTGCTGGGACGATGAACATGCAGTGAAACGACTCGCAGAAGTTCGAGCGGTCTGAGCTGCATTTGTCTAAACACGAAAAATATTGTATAATAATAAAAACACCACCCAAACACATGAACCTACAGAAGAAGATCACTCCATCACATCACTTTTCGGCTTAATGGAAAATTATGGGGGCTAAAATGAAGCGTTTACCTGTTGTCTTAGCCAAGATATGATGAAATTTTCCCTGTTTACCATGAAAAATATGTTCTGAATGTAGTTCGCGCTCGATCAAGAAAGACGGAACATACAAGAATCGAC
>CALRGQ010000055.1 GCA_943357915.1 Candidatus Peribacteria bacterium | reverse complement strand
CCGAAGGCGACTCTACAACATGTGTCGCTATCGCTACGTCCGCTGCCATCCGTGAGATGATTCTCCCTGGTTTACTCGCAATGGTATCTCCGGTGGTTATCGGACTCTTGCTTGGTCAAGAAGCACTGGGTGGACTACTTGCAGGAACGCTCGTCTCGGCCATGATGCTTGGAACATCGATGTCCAATTCCGGCGGAGCCTGGGACAACGCGAAGAAATACATCGAGCAAGGTAACCATGGTGGCAAAGGCGGTGATACGCACAAAGCTGCCGTCGTCGGTGATACGGTCGGCGATCCTTTCAAAGATACATCGGGCCCATCTCTCAACATTCTCGTGAAGCTCATGTTCATCGTCGCTGTACTCACGGCGGGATTGTATGGGACGGGAATACTTGGATAATATTTTTGCGAAATAATAGTAGAGACGTGCGGTTCGCACGTCTCTATTTTTTGTATGAGACGTCCCACCATTCGGCCTCGAGCTCATGGCCGAGAGGACGGGTCGTCTCTACACTTCTGGCAGCTCGCTAGTACGATTTTTTGGTTCAATAAAAGGCAAACCAAGTGCCGTATAAATATCTTTTTCTTCCTTAGAAGCAATCACTTTGTCGCCTTTAAAAAGGGCATATTCAGAAAGTTTCATGCCCTGTACAATGGCAAGGCGCCGCATCGAGATATTGTGTTCTTTGCTTCCTGTAAAATACAAAAGCGCACTCCCCCACTGTTTCAGGTCCACAATCCGGATATCCACCCTGAGTTTGGATTTCAGATCAAAAGCGATCCGTGTGTGGCCGGAAGCCACTACCCGCTCAACAATTTTGAGTTTTCCGATTGCATCTGCAATATCAGCAGCGAGTTTTTCGGAAGATTTTGTTGCGGCAAGTAACACATCAACGTCACCAACTGTTTCTTTGCGCCGACGAAACGAACCAGCGGCCTCGGCTTTCACAACGCCTTTGATCTTCCTCAATGTTTCCAAAAGTTTTTGAACGTCAGGTTCTATGTCCGTGAGATTAAATCGCTTCACACGATCTTGTGACCTCAGAGCACCCTCCAGAATTTTCTTTTCCATCTTCTCTGACATGCGTGGCAGCTGTCGGAGCTTTCCGGCTTTCGCAGCTTCGATGAGCTCCGGAACGGTACGTATATTCAGTATTTGTTCGATATCTCGCACGCGTTTTGGACCAAGGTCATCGATATTCATGAGTCCAGCGGCTCCCATCTGCGTTTCTGCTCGTAAACGGTCTAAGAAAGAAATTTTCCCAGTTTGGCGATATTCCAAAATTTTCTCGGCAATAGCATCACCGATACCAGGAAGTTCCATCAACTCTTTCTTCATGCCAAAAAGTTTAAGATCTTTCGGAAGATCATCAATGATTTGCGCGGCCCGACGATAGGCACCCGGCTTAAACGCGACGCCCTGATAATCAAGAAGATCAGCGATGTTTCTGAGCAATGCAGATACTGCTGGATTTTCCATAGCTGTGATTCTATCACTCCGCCTTCTGCTCGCGGTTTTTTTCGATGTATTTCTGTAGCAGTTCAGCAAACGCTTTTTTTTCGGACACAGAGAATATGCCCATACAATCCGTCGCGCGGCCGCACAGAACTCCTTTCAGGCCTGCGGCAGCCTTCTTACCTTTTGGTGTCAGTGTGAGCTGTGAGACCCGACGGTCATTTTGGAGCGACGCACGCTCAATGAAATCTTTCTTCTCAAGTCCACCGACGACTTGTGTGATATTGCTTTTGTGACAACACATTTCTTTGCTGAGTCCCGACATGGATACAGGTCCATCCGTGAGTTTCAGCATGATCGTGGCCTGACAGTGGCTGATCTCAAGATTCGAGAGGGCATCATTGAGGTGCCGTTCACAGCAGGCTGCCGCGGCTTTGAGGAGGTTACAAACGGAGAGACAATCGTTCATACATCAACGATTGTAGCATATCTTTAACATAGCTATCCGAGATGTACGCCTAGGTATTGTTCATCCACAACCAGTATCGATTCTGTAATTGTTGCGAAATTCGATGAGCATTCGCATGCGAAAGAACCCCAAGGTACGACTGCAATGATTGCTCTGCGCTTTCCTTCGAGAACAGACCCGCATATGACGCAACGGCCTTCTCATGGAGCTTACGAAACATCCGCCGCTTTGTGACCGTACGAAGAACACGATGGTGCGGCCGAAGCACATACCCTAGAAAATCGATGCCTTGGGAATACTTTCGGATCGTCACTTTGTGCGGATGAAGATCGAGACGCAACTGCTCCTGCAGCAATCCGCGAATCGGCAGCAGAAGATTCTTGAGTATCGTTTCATCGTCCCCAACGATCACGAAATCATCGGTATACCGGACGTAGTGCTTGACCCTGAGTGTGTGTTTGATGAATTGATCGAATTCGTTCAGGTACACATTGGCAAGCAGCTGCGATGTAAGATTACCTATTGGAATTCCCTTTCCTGAGTTCAATGCCGGATACCCTGAGGAAAAGCTGCCGATAATGTTTTCAAGTAAACAAAGAACCCGATCATCGCTGATGTTTCGGGAAAGCACCTGCATCAAAATCTTTTGGTCGACGGATGCAAAAAATCTCCGGATATCGCACTTGAGAGTAAAGCAAGACCCCGTACCGTTCCGACTGACTTTCCGGAGCATCGTCTCAAGCGCATCTACACCTAGATGAGTGCCTTTGTCTTTACGGCAGGAAAACGAATGCGCGATGAACAACGGCTCAAACACAGGATTTAGAGCCGCGAAGACAGCATGGTGCAAGATCCGATCACGCACCGTGGCTTTGTGGATCGGGCGTTGTTTAGGATCGCAGATCGTAAATGCCGAGTACAATCCATGTTTGTACGTGCCTGCCATCAGGTCTCGGTGCATAGCGAAAATACGCTCTTCAAGATGCGCTTCGAACTCCTGCACATCCGGACGTGATCGCTTCCCTCTACGAAATTCCTCGAAGGCCGTAAAGAGCTTTTCAGGTGAAGCGATACTCTCGAAGAGAGCGTGGTAGACTTTTAGCATGGATGAGTTGAACGTTCCGATCTTCGCAAAGGCATACGATCTGTACAAGCTGCTTTCGAGTTTTCGGAGCACTGTTCCAAAGCATGATCGACACGGTCTCTGGCAGCGAACGGAGCAGCAATCTCTTTTCGTCATCGAATCACTTTTTCTTGCGGGTCAAAGAAACAAAGACACAAAGTCTGTGCCTCTGGAAAACGCAAGTGTGCAACTCAACCTACTCAGAGTTTTAGTACGCCTAGCCAAAGATACCAAAGCCATCGATCTCAAAAAATACACGCAGGTACAACAGATTATCGACGAGATCGGACGAATGCTTGGGGGATGGATTAAATCCACAAAACCATCCAACGGTACGCCCCCCCCAGCGCAGTTTTTGAGATAAAGAAGGAAGTGCCGAGCAGAGAGCGAACCGATGTTGTCGTTGGCGTTGTCGTTCCAGTTGTTGAAGTTCAACTGGTCGCCATTCCAGTTCACGTTGAGCCAGTTGCCCTCGGCCGTCTGAACAGTACCTGTTCCCATCTGTCATCACTGCAGATCGAGACGACTTTCGCTTCTCTCTGCTGAATTTTATGTGGGAGTAGCCCCGAAAAAACGGGGCACCTCCACCAGAAACAGGCACGGACTTCCTTCTCTTTCGAGCGTTCCTCCTTCATGCACTATGGATTCCCACTTAGCCACCGTAGCTTTAGCGAAGGCGCCTGAGTTTCCATATTCCGATGAGAGGGAAAGAACGGCGTTCCGCGAGTGAGAACCGAAATCATCACTACATGAGCAAGACGCGCAGAAATACTACCACAAAAAAACGGGCTGCTTTCACAGCCCGTCAAGGATCAAAACCAAGAATTCAAAAAATTCAAAGTTTCGATCCACAAGGTTCAGGAAGTCCGAGCAGAGAGCGAACCGATGTCGTCGTAGGCGCTGTCGTACCAGACGCTGAAGCACAACCGGTCGCCATACCAGTCCACGCTGAGCCAGTAGCCCCCGGCCGTCTGAACGAAGAAGCGGATGACATAATTGCCACCCAACTTTTCACCAGTCTCGCGGTAATGAACGATCGCAATCTCTGCAAATTCCGAAGGAAGTATGCAGCGTTCTTGGGGGAACCTTTCCCCAAGATGTTTTTTCTGCGCATCGATTGTTTTGCCGGTCGATTCTGGCAAAATCGCCTTGCGCATCAGAACCCATGGATCTGGGTTCACAGCTCCAGCAAAGGCCTGAACCTGTGACGGTTCTTCGAACCACGGTTGATTCGGATCTGCAGTAAACGCTTTTTTCTGCTGATGAATGCCAAGCAGGCTGCATTCGTGCATAGCGCACAAAACGCATTCTCCTTTGCATGCCTCGAGGAGCGCAAGAGTTGCTTCCTCAGACAAAAATTCACCAGTCTGATGGTTGCGGAGCCGAAGAATTTTTCGCTCTTCACGCTCTGACTGGGTAAATGCACCGAGATGTTTTTCCACAGCAGAAATACCGTGGAAATCCTTTCCAAGAATCTGACGCGCACGAATGTGCGAGGAAGGCTCCTCGAAATCAGGATGTAGAGCAGGTTCCACTGGTGACTCGATTCCCGGCCAGGTCGACGCAAACCGTCGCATGGCCTCGTCATTACATTCCAAGATAGCCAAGAATTGGCTGGCTGTGACGAATCTGGCCAACCTCCGCATTACGGCATTAACCGTCTTAAATGAAATCTTCTGCAAGTTGGTGATCATGACCTTCCCTTTCCCGCAGTGCGGGTCTAAACAAAACCGGATACCGTCGGGTCGGACTCGCTCGGATAGTGAGACAAGCACAGAAAACACGAAAATGCTCTTGGTGCTTGTCTCAATCCTAAAAACCTTGCCGATGCTCTGAAAGAACATCTTTTCATATTTTATCACTAAATTTTAATATGTCAATGCTTCCTCATTCTTTAAACATCGAGTTGGATAGGTGTCCTGCTATCCTTTTCTCATGCCACAGAAGATCTCCTACTCATCCGCCGGCGTCGATATCGCTACGGCAGACAAAACAAAGAAAGGAATGGCCGAAAGCCTCAAGACTGATAATCCGCTGGTTCTGAATACGATCGGCGCGTTTGCATCAGTCTGCGAAGGCGTGTTTCCGGGCTTCGCGCATCCGGTGCTGGTGTGCAAGACAGAAGAACCTGGCAGCAAGCAACTTCTCGCATTTCAACATAACCGAGCGAAGGGCATTTGTTATGACCTCATCAATCACCTCATCAACGATGTCATCGTCATGGGAGCGGTACCGATGTTTATTCAGGACCTGATTGTGTGTGGAAAACTGGAACAAGATGTTATCAGCCAACTCGTCAAACATATCGCTGAAGCCTGCAAAGCACAGGGTTGCAACCTGACTGGCGGTGAAACATCGGAACAACCAGCAGTCCTTGCTCCCGGAACATACGTCCTCGGCGCTAGTTGCATCGGAGTTGCGGAAAAAAATGCAATCATTGATGGCAAAGCAATACAACCTGGCGACCGCGTGTTAGCACTGCAAAGTAGTGGGCCTCATACCAATGGCTACACGCTGATTCGTGCGCTCATCAAACAGGATCCGACGATTATCGATGCCATGATCGCTGACCGCGGGAAGAATCCCGCTCCCAAGAAATTTCTAGATCTGATCATGGAACCGCACCGTTGCTACTTCACAGCACTGAAAGATCTTTTCAAAGAAAACGGACTCCATGGCATGGCCCACATCACGGGCGGTGGCATTCCAGGAAATTTGAATCGCATTCTTCCAAAAACACTGAATGCCGTGGTTGATGCATCGTTAATCAAGATTTTGCCGGTATTTTCATTCATCAAAGACAAGTCCGGTAATGATGATACCGACATGACAAACACGTTCAATCTTGGCGTCGGCATGACGATCGTCGTTGATCCTGCGTTTGCAGATACTGCCATCGAACATTTGAAGAAACATGATGTGCTCGCTTATGACATCGGCGAGATAGAAAAAAACGGATCAGGAGTTGTGGAGATGAGAGGTGAGTTACAATGGTAACTTCTCGATACACCATGCTGCGGCATGGTTACTCGAAGTGACACAATATTAAGTGGTGCTTGCCTAACTACTGTGTCAGTTCGAGTAACCGAGCGTCATGAATATGTCAGTTCGAGTAGCCTGAGTGTCATGAGTATGTCAGTTCGAGTAACCGAGCGTCATGAATATGTCAGTTCGAGTAGCCTGAGTGTCATGAGTATGTCAGTTCGAGTAGCCTGAGTGTCATGAGTATGTCAGTTCGAGTAGCCTGAGTGTCATGAGTATGTCAGTTCGAGTAGCCTGAGTTTCATGGATGTGTCAGTTCGAGTAGCCCGAGCGTGAGCGAGGGCGTATCGAGAACTATACAGCTATCGGCTTGATGCTACCGCTAAAGCCTGTCGAAGGCTCTTCACCGGATGACACTGGAATGCTCTCGGTAATGAGAGAAATATCCTCTGGTTTTTGATACGACGTAAAATTACCGCGTGGCTTGGGGATATGCGTACCACGATTTAGATGTACCCGAGATTGCTGTGGGGGCGCCATCACAGGCACTTCCTGTTTTTCACTTTGTACCGCAGCGGTATATCCACCAACCGAATCACGAACAAGCTTGCCATTTTCTATACGCAGTACCCGAGCACCCAGCGCATCAACAATTGTTTTGTCATGTGTTGCGAGAATCACCGTCGTACCTTCAGAATTTATCTGACGCAAGAAGTTAAGAATGTGGATCGATTGATCGGGATCGATATTACCTGTCGGTTCGTCAGCGATGAGAATGCCGGGCTTATGAACGAGTGCCCGAGCAAGTGCCGTACGTGTTTTCTCGCCGCCGGAGAGTTCATGGGGGAAAGCATCGGCACGATCGGAAAGCTTGAGTCTTTCTATGATCTCCGCCGTTCGCTCATTCACCACGTCATCAGGCTCACCACAGACTTCCAGCGCGAAAGCGATGTTCTCTTCCACCGTGCGATCCGGCAGCAATTTATAATCTTGAAAGACGACGCCTGTACGCCTGCGGTACAGCTGCATCACCGACGCCGGCAGCTTTGCTAAGTCTGCACCATCAACTTCGATGATACCTTTCGTCGGGAATTCAGCTCGAATGAGCAGATGTATCAGCGTAGATTTTCCGGCACCACTGGGTCCGGTCAAACACACGAATTCACCAGGATTAATCTGGAACGTTACGTCGGAGATAACTTCACGTCCTCCGTATTCCTTGGAGACGCCAGAGAAACTGATCATGGGAATTAGTGTAAGCCAAAAGTCATAAGTAAAATAGTCATAAGTCACAAGTCAAAAGTCATAAGTGAAAAATACTTGTGACTTATGACTTATGACTACTTGCACACAATATATACCTCCATGCTTCTGTCTCGGCTTGCCGCCACAGTATACGGTTTTGCATTCGGCCAATCCTGTCTCACTTCCTTCAGGAATTCATCAAAGTTCTTGCCACGAAATACTTTCATCACCAGTTTGCCTCCTGGACGCAGGTGACGCTTCGCAAACAGGACGACCTTTCGACTGAGTTCGATGGATCGCCATTGATCCACGTCTCTGATGCCGCTCGTGTTCGGTGCAATATCTGACAGGACAATATCAGCCTCCGCCATACCCACCGCCGCCATCGCTTTTTCTACGGCCGTCTCGTCGGTGATATCACACACCGCTCGCTTCACATTGGGCGCAATGCCTTTGATCTCTTTGAGATCCAGCCCAAGCGCAAGACCAGCAGGACCGATACGTTTTGAGGTGTACTGCAACCATGATCCTGGTGCAGCACCTATATCCAGAACTTTCATCCCAAAGCGCAACAGATGATATTTCTCATCGAGCTCCTGAAGCTTATAGACCGAACGGGCACGGTAACCCTCCTCAGCGGCACGCTGGCTCCACTTGTCATTGGGGACGTAGGGCTTTGGCATCCACGAAAGTATAACATCGTGACAATTCTCTGTCTCGCACAATTGCCAGGAACTCTGCCAAGACTATACTGAACTCCGCTCATCATTTCCCCGTCCTCTCCTATGCGCACCCGTACACTCGGAATGTCTCCATTTCTCGTTGTGTTCGCATCGTGTTTGGTCATCGTGATAAGTACGCTTTCGCAGCAGCTGTAAGTTTCAAGGATGACATAACTACCTGTTTTCCTTGAATAATTTTCAAAGTGTGTTTCCATAAATCCGCAGTAGATAATAATAAACGGTTACCGTAATTCCCTGATCGGTTCCGATTTTCCATGTTGCATAAGTAGAGTAAACAGCTTCTTCATTCGCAAATCAATTTCTTGTCTTAGAACAAGCGGACTGAGTGCCTCATGCTCCTGCTTCA
>CALRGQ010000054.1 GCA_943357915.1 Candidatus Peribacteria bacterium | reverse complement strand
CTACTTTGTGGCAACGGTAGGAGAGATCAACCACGAAACGATCAAGAACTATGTTGAACAACAAGGAAAGAAAGATATCGAGGATGAGTGCAGCGAGATGGAGGGTGGAGGGGAAGCCACGCGGCTTTAGCCCGTGGCTAGTTCACTTGTTGTGGAAAGGATTTCACCCATAGGTAACCTATTAAAGCAGAGTTAACTTTCCTTTGCAAGGTTCCTTTTAGTAGACTCTCACCCCCCCATTCTTGCCCGCACAGCCCTCACTCTGTCGCTGCGGCGACATCTCTCTCCATCGTTATGGAGAGAGAAATATCCGTAAGCAGAGAAACTCAGGCCCCCTCCTCTCCAGATCGCGGGAGAGGAGGTCGGGTGGTGAGGGCCTTCTGTGGTCGTGAGCAGCTACTTTTTTTAGTCTTACATTCTTGCAACTGCTTCCCGTATCTTTCTCTCAAATTCAGCTCTCGAAAACTTCTTTGCCTGCGCGATCAGCGTCTCTTTTGAATACTTTTTTTGTTCTGATTTTGTGATTGCTTCTTGCAGAGATTCAGATGTTGGATCACTAAAAAATTCTCCAGTCTGACCGTCAAGCATCGTTTCCAGTGCGCCGCCGGATTTGTAGGCGATAACTGGTGTGCCACAGGCCATCGACTCAAGCGGAACTAATCCAAAGTCTTCATCTCCTGGGAACAAAGTTGCCTTTGCATTCGCGTACAGATTTTTTAATTCATCGCCTTTTTGCCAGCCGCAGAATTCGATTGTTTTCCCTGCGAGTGACTTTAACCGCTGCATATCCGGTCCTTCACCGACGATTTTGAGATGCGCTCCGAGCGCGTTACAAGCTGCGATCGCAAGCTCGATGCGTTTGTAACGGACGAGAGAGGAGACGACGAGGAAGTAGGGCGAGTGGTTAGTGGTTAGTGGTTGGTTGTTAGGTTCGAACCAGAAGTCGTCTACGGGTGGATATACAACGTCGCTTTTTCTGCGCCAATAGAGTTCGACTCGGCGTTTTACGGCATTCGAGGCTGCAAGAAGTGTGTCTGGCCTGTCTGCTGCTTCCGCGTCCCAGATCCGTAGCTTATGAAATGTGCGTTGCAGATAATATTTTTTGAGTGATCCGAAGATTCCGCATGAAGCATCATGCACTACATCGTGTGTGCGGTCCCACAGATAGCGGGCAGGGGAGTGGACGTAGCACAGATGCTTGGGCGCTGAGTTTGTGATGATGCCATGAACAAAGGCTGAGGATGTGGAAAGTACCAAGTCAAACTCAGAAAAATCCCAAGCTTCGACCGCTCGTGGGAATTTATTCAGGTACAGATGATGATTGAATCCGAAGATCGGGTTGATAGCGCTCGTGCGTACACGTTCACGCGGGAACCATTCGCCCAGTTTTTTTTCGTTATACAGAAGCGTGTAAATCGGCGCGTCTGGAAACATGTCGGCGAGGATCTTTAAGACCCGTTCGGCACCACCCCGCATGGTGAGGAGTTCATGGACTAAGGCAATTCGCATGGAATTAGTGTGCCTGCCCTGAGCGAGCGAAGCGAGTCGAAGGGTGAACAAGAGTAATTTTCATAAACAGATAATAGCGGGGGATTTAAGCAATAGGCGACTGGACTGCCATTGCCACTCTGGCAGTCAGCCAGCGGGGTACGATGCGCGTGCCGAAGGCACTCAGTTTATTCCGGAAGCCTGCGATGACGAGCGGCTTCCCTCTGAGCATCGCTTGGTACCCGATTCGCGCCACAGTGCCTGCGTCCATGAGCGCGGATTTGAACAGGCGTGATCCTTGCAAGCCGGCACTGACTTCAAATCCCGTTTTCGTGGGGCCCGGACATAAGCATGTGACGGTTACGCCGGTTCCTCTGAGTTCTTCACTGAGTGCAATCGAAAGATTCATGACATACGACTTGCTTGCGTAATACACAGCCATGAGCGGACCGGGTTGAAATGCCGCAGTAGAAGCCACATTCAGGATTCTTCCGCTGCCGCTCTTTACCATGCTCGGAAGGAGTGCCTTCGTGAGTTCTGTAAGTGCGCCGATGTTCACGTCGATCAATTGTTTCTCGTGATCATATGTCGTCTCGTGAAATTTTCCGTACGCACCGAAGCCTGCATTATTGATGAGAATATCGATCGCAATATTTTTTTCTTCTAATTCACTGACAAGTAATCGCACGCTATCTTCTCTCGATAAATCATGTGCAAGAACAGTTGCAGAGACCTTATATTTCTCTGAAAGTTTTTGTGCGAGTATCTCTAGCTTTTCTTTACTGCGTGCGACAAGAACCAGGTCATGATGATCTGCTGCGAGGAGCCACGCGAACTGTTCGCCGAGCCCGCCTGATGCGCCGGTAACAAGAGCAGTGCTCATAATTTGATTGTATCCTATTTCGCTCGGGCCAGTCCTGATCTATAGTTTGCGCGGTTCTTTCTGTGGGTCGGTAGCTTCAGCCTTCGTCCACCTGCGCCCTTCGGGGCTCCGGCGGACTACGGCCGACAGGCAGTTGGCCAACCTCGCTCTTTCTCTTTTTCGCACATTCATGTCATTATTTGTTTTTCTGGGTCGGTAGCTCAGTTGGTAGAGCAGTGCCCTTTTAAGGCATTGGCCGAGGGTTCAAATCCCTCCCGACCCACCAAAATTGTTTACAAATCAGCCCCGTGGAACTTTATTTGAAAATTACCTCTGTAAAATTCTTAGATTCTTTACTCGACAGGAAATATTTGTTCATATAGCTTGAAGGTATGTCAGATCAAACTGATAAATTCGTTGCTGTAGAGATGTGGACAGAGGGTTGGCAAGACCGTGAGGAAGCGAATTGCGTATTGGCTAGGAGGCAAGCGGATGCTTTAGAGGCCAATCTAGCCTACGATCTAGAAGTGAAAGAAAGAAAAAGTTTTGAAGGTTGGTTTGAAAAACAAGAAGCCTCTCTTGGTGATCGAGGTTGGTAATTTTATCCTACATTGTGCAAAAAAACCAAAGCGGAGTGCTTTCGCAGGTAGGAGGAGAAAATGTATGTCGCCTAACTGATGCTTATCAGCCGTGTTCAAACTAGATCTAGTCTACCCACCAAAATTACACATCCACCACCTTCAAACCAAGCGACACAAGAAGAATGCCCATGGTTCTATCTACTTTTGTTTTTGCCTTCTCGAAGATATTCTTTACTTTTTGGAAGGTGAATATCGATGCAACAAGTGAGAACCACAGAATCGCTGAGACGACGGTGAAGGCGGCAAAGGCCAGCGGAATTTGCCATGGAGTTTCTGGTGTAATAAATGCTGAGAACAGACTCACGAATGCGAATGTTGCCTTGGGATTCAGTACGTTGACGAAGAAGCCCATCTTGATCGCTCCCGCTGGTGAGATCATCCGAGCCTCTTTTTTTGCATCAAGGTGCAGTGGCTCGTCTTTGCTCATAAAGCTCATGATGCCAATGCAAATAAGATATGCAGCTCCCAAATACTTGATAACGTTAAACAGGAAAATTGATTGCGAGATAATGAGACCAAGACCAAGAATGCAGTACGTCATATGGATGACGAGGCCGCATGCAATTCCTAAAGCAGTGAAGAAACCAATACGTGATGAATATTGTATGCTGTTTTTTACAACCACTAAAAAATCCGGACCAGGAGAAATCATGGCCAAAAGACCGATCATACACATCGCAATCAGTGTTTCCATACCGTGAGTATAGACGTTGTCGTCTGCATTATCACCATCTCATTTAAATGTCTTGTCGTTTCAGATTTTATGTTCCCGCCCCTCGAATATTTGACAGAAATATAATATAATTTATAATATTTTTATGAGATTCTGCATTATCCATTCGCATTGTGTGGAACACGCGTTCAATGATGAATCCTATGATATCAAATACAGAAAAATGGCTGGCCATGCTCTTCGTGAAATAAATAGAATAAGAGACACAATCCGGGATGTTGTTTGTATCGAATATGACCACCCCGCGAAAGCTGTTGATTATTTTTCAAGTGGAGATGTCGTTATTCTCTGTGGTGCATATCGGGATGCATGTCTCACGACTGCGAAAAGCGCTCTTATGAAAAAAGGAATAGAAGTAAAATTTCATGCAATTGCTTCCATTCCGGCGTATCCAGTCTGTGAAGTGCAAGACAATCTACCCCAAGAAATGCTTTATACAGAATCTACAGCAACGGATGTATAACAATTGTAATAACGCTTTGAAATCCAGTGATTCATTTTCTGATAATGACTCGTTATTTGCACTCTATGAAGCTGCGAGGGCGCTTTTTGATTCAGCGTGTGATACTGGTTTGCGTGTTCTGAGGAATGAAATTTTTGATGGAATTGATCAACTTGTGAGAGGATCGATTACATTAGATGGTCTTAGATTTGTCGAAAGAATTACTGCGAAAGGAGCAACGGTAAGGGCACTTTATGCAGCATGTCTCGAGAGCGGCGCTTTGCATGATGCGATTGTAGCAAATCCTACTTTTCTTGAAGCGCCTCAAGTATTGCAAAATTATATTGTAAGAAACAGAAAATTATTTAGCGAAAAAATGCGCGAGTTTCTCACTGAAATTCAAGACGAAGGTACTTCTTTTTCTGATGCGGAACCTTATGCTCTGCCTTGTGCAGCTGACATCGGTGAATATAAAGCTCAGGCTCTACACATTCTCAAAATACTTTACGATTATTGCCGTTGGGTGATTCCTGAGCATGAAGCCGAATCCTAATATTTATTGCCCCTAACCCACCACTTTCAAACCAAGCGACACAAGAAGAATGCTCATGGTTCTATCGACCTTGGTTTTTGCCTTCTCAAAGATAGTCTGCATTATCACTCTCATGCACATCGTAGTCTCTTAACTGTGGGGAATTTTCCTCTCGTCATCCAAGAATCCGGATTCGGTGAAGTAATGTCGTGCGGCCATGAGTGCGACGAATGCGAGCACACCGGCCATAACGTCCACGGACTCTAAGTCTGGCTTCAGCATTTTGCGTGCGATGACGAATGCGAGAAGTTCCAGCACTGCAGCGATGCTGTGGCTAATGAGCATGCGCACGAGCTCGAGTCCGATGATGATGGCAAGGACGCGATTGATGAGTTCGTAGTACGTTTCGGTCAGCGACCAGTCCATGCCAACGAGTACGACGATACTCTGGAGTGAGTACATCATTACTCCCACAACCACGGCGAGTGCGACTAATTTTTCCAGGATGGTAATGGCGCTTCGCCACATGTGGTCAATATGTTGGTGGATATTCATGTCGTCGAGCGTACCACATTCAGGGTGATCTCTGTAAGAAATCTTTCTTAAAAATATCCACGAATACTCACATTTGTGTTAGAGTATTCGGCATGCGCACTCAACTTCTCTTTGTCACATCATTGGCACTTCTGTTTACGGCGTGTACTCCTGCTACCGATACTGCGATACAAGAGACGGATCACAGCGAGAGTAATAGTTCAGTCATGAACCTTGACCGTCTGAATGCGTCACCGCGCCATCAGGAATGGGTAGAAGTGAAGAACGGTGATAAGACGATTCACACGTGGGTGGTGTACCCGGAATCTGCGGAGCCAGCACCGGTTGTCATTCTCATTCATGAAAATAAAGGACTCAATGACTGGGCCCGCAGCATGGCGGATCAAGTCGCGGAGGCTGGCTACATCGCCGTTGCTCCAGATTTATTGTCTGGCTTCAGCGCTGATATGACTCGCACGAGTGATTTCGCGATGCCGGATGATGCGACAAAGGCGATCTCAGCTCTCAAGCCGGAAGATGTGCAGTCCGATTTGCAGGCAGTTGCTGACTGGTCAGAGACGATTGCCGCATCCAATGGCAAACTGGCATCGGCTGGATTCTGCTGGGGCGGGGCGAGGTCTTTTGAGTTCGCAGCAAACAGTGATGATGTTGATATGGCGATGGTGTTCTACGGAACGGGCCCGGCGGATGCGAGTGTGTACAAATCTATCAACGCTCCGGTCTTTGGTTTTTATGGTGGCGCGGATGCGCGAGTGAATGCGACGATCGATACCTCGAAGCAGGAAATGAAAGCTGCTGGCAAAACGTATGAACCTGTCATCTACGATGGAGCTGGGCACGCCTTCATGCGTCTTGGTGAAGATCCAACCGGTGAGCCGGCAAACATAGCTGCCAGAGATGCCGCCTTTAGCCGTATGAAAGAGCTTCTTTCGACGCTGTAAGAAAATCGGGGAATGTGCGTCATCACTGCATATTCCCCCTTATTTTTATGCGTCATCTCGGTGTTGCGATTGTCATTGCTCTTATCTTTGGTGGAGGCTGGGGACTTTTGTATTACATTCTCGGCTGAGTTGCGTGGCAATGGTTCGACAAGCTCACCATGACAATGTAATGATGTTTGAGTGATTGATTCTCACTGTCATCTCACCGCGCCCGAGTTTTCCGGTGATATTGCCGATGTCATCGCGCGAGCGAATGCAGCTGGCATCACGACACTGGTGACAATCTCAGATGAGATGGCTGATCTTCCACTGTGTCTCAAGCTTTCTGAAATGTATCAGCAGGTATATTTCACAGCCGGCGTCCATCCGCATCACGCAAAAGATTTTGATGCCGCGCGCGATATTCCTCTGATCCGTGAGGCCGCAAAGCATCCCAAGTGTAAAGGCATTGGTGAGATCGGGTTGGATTATCATTATATGCATAGCCCGAAAGACACGCAGCAACGCGTGTTTGAAGCCCAGCTTGTACTTGCAAAAGAATTAGGCCTTCCAGCAGTCGTACATTGTCGAGAGGCAGTAGAAGATGTCTGGACGATCGTGAATCACGTGAAGCCACAAAAGATCGTCATTCATTGTTGTACTGAGAAGTGGCAAGACGTCGAACGGTTTGTGAAAGCTGGATATATGCTTTCGTTTACCGGTATCGTCACGTATCCAAAATCAGCAGATATTAGAGATACAGTGAAAAATTGTCCGCTGGAAAGTATGATGGTAGAGACTGATGCGCCATATCTTTCACCTGTTCCGCACCGTGGTAAACGTTGCGAGTCTGCATTTGTCATCGAGACTGCTAAGGTTATTGCGGAGATCAAAGGCATAGATCTTGCAGAGCTGGATCGTGTGACGACGGGTAATGCGGTAGAGTTCTTTCGTCTGCGCTCGTAGCTTCCACCTTCGCTTCTCGAAGAAGCTACGGCGGACAGGCAATGGATAGACTTTTGTAACATTTGCGCTCGTAGCTCAATGGATAGAGCGTCGCCCTCCGAAGGCGAAGGTTGTGGGTTCGACCCCCGCCGAGCGCACCATTTTCTCTGATACGATTGTCCTATGAAAAGCGATGTACTTTATGAGTTAAAAGCTCTTGCAGATGCCAAAAAGGCGGTGTTCTTTCCGAAGTTCTTTAAGGCTGGAAAAGGGGAGTATGCCGAGGGGGATGTGTTTCTGGGTATTTCGGTTCCGGATATCAGGAGTGTCGCTAAAAAGTACCACGATCTTTCGCTATCTGAGATCAAAAAATTGCTCGCGAACAAATATCACGAAGCCAGGCTTCTTGCACTCATTATTCTTACGATGCAGTACACAAAAGGGCATGACGCACAAAAACAAAAGATCGTTGATTTTTATCTCACGCAGTTTTCGCGCATCAACAACTGGGACCTTGTGGATACAAGCGCTTCGCAGATACTTGGTTCGTACTTGCTGACGCATCCGCGCGGTATGTTGATGCGCTTTGCGAAGAGTTCACACCTGTGGACGCAGCGGATCGCGATTGTGAGTACGTATGCTTTTATACGTGCAAATCAGTTTGAGGAAACATTAAAAATTGCTGAGATTTTTTTATCACACAAACATGACCTCATTCATAAGGCCGCGGGTTGGATGCTACGGGAAGTCGGCAAAAGAGATATCGGTGTCCTCCGGACTTTTTTGGATCGCCATGCAGAGACTATGCCACGGACGATGCTGCGGTATGCGATAGAGAAAATGGATGAGGGAGAAAGAAAAAAATGGCTATACCTGAAATGATCGAGAAAGAATTGTCCCCGAAGCGTTAGGAGCAGCGTGAACCATGGTCCTATCGTCCCAGGCAAGCGTGCTGTAGGGTTCTATATTAGAAGGTCTGTTGGGATCATTTGTATGATAGAAATGGCGAACCACAGAGTCGGGACGGCTAGTCACATCCCTTTGTATAGTTTCAAAACTTATGTTTGATGCTAATTCAGACGCAGCTTGTACAATCATGTTCGTCGTTAGCGGAGAATATACTTGATTCATTCCCACCCGGATGCTTTCAATATACGCATGTATTCTTGCGATATTACTCGAGTTATTTCCGTAAATATCGAGGAGGAATACTTGTTGCGTAGTCACGACTGTTTCGCCATAAGCTTTCTTGCAGGATACATCGCAACCGATCATACGGTGAATAGTTCCGTAGTC
>CALRGQ010000053.1 GCA_943357915.1 Candidatus Peribacteria bacterium | reverse complement strand
GATGTTGGGGAATTCATGATAAAAAAAGGGAAGGAGAAATTAATGGATAGTTCGGCGCATGGAGTTTCTCGATGCCACATCCTCACAATCTGTTAAACCGCAATATTTCAAGAGGACATTGATCTTCCGCCTACAGTTGATACACCTCGATTCTATTTCTGGCGGATTCCTCGCCTCTTCTACGACTTCTGCAATAAATCGTTGCATCGTTGTAATGACTGCCTCTGGCTTAACCGTTGTGCTGCGCAGAATGTCTCGTGGCGATGCTCTCGAGACGATAAGTGTGCCCAGGTCTGTCGTTGCTGCAGTTCCGCCGTAGACCACGATATTCCACAATTGAACTTCCGTATTTAGATGCCTGGAGATGTTTAAGCGCATCGCTGGCATTCCGTCACCTGCGGGTCTTATGAAATAAAAGTTTTGAGTAAGTGCCGCATTGGCACCGGCCAGTGGGTCAGTATCGAATTCAAAACCTAGCGCCTGAACATCGGCAAGTTTTAAACTTGTTTTTTCAGGTGCGCTTTCTGTAGTAGTTTCTGGAGTTGGCATTTGAGTGGGGGAATGTAGAAATAATAGAAAAGTCGCCGGCAATTCTCGTGCATACACGAGAAAACCAGCCCGCTGGGGAAGGGGGCTCTGCTAGGGTTATCTATTTTTTCCCTTTACGCAGCCAGCCGCCTTCCCGCCGTAAGCAGGAGGAGGTTGAGGCCGAGAGTAAGAGACAAGGACTTCATTTCAAGCGGCATAGTAAAGGTTTTATTACATGTGTCAAGGAAAATAGTAGTTAGTGATGAGTGGCTAGTGGTAAGTAAACTTGCACTATGGATTTGTCTCGCTTGCGACTAACCACTAACTTCTACCCACTAACCACCCGTCCACGATCCTCTAGCCATTCCCCATTTTCCCCTGTAATCTCCCTGCCCGCACAGGTAGACTCCTCTAGATTCTTCCTTGCTTAAGCTCCTCATCTACCGACTTTCCTATGTTGCACACCCTCAAGCCAAATCGTGGATCCACTCACTCTAGCCGCCGCGTAGCCCGTGGCAATGGCTCCGGCAACGGAACCACTGGAGGCCGTGGACAGAAAGGACAGCAGTCCCGCACGGGTAAAGGCCGTCGCCTAGGATTTGAAGGAGGCCAGACGCCGCTCATTCGTCGTCAGCCTAAGTTGGGTGGTTTCACACATCCACGTCGCGTCAATATGGAGCCTCTTAACTTGGATATTTTAGAGAAGCGTCTCGAAGCTGGAACGTATGACGTTGCGAAGCTGAAGTCACTCCGCATCGTCAGTGGCCGCTCACCAGTCAAACTTCTTGGCCGTGGGACCATCACAAAGAAACTGTCTCTCACCGTCAACGCTGCTTCCAAAAGTGCGAAAGAAGCAGTTGAAAAAGCAGGCGGTTCTGTAACCATTGTTCACGCGTAACTATGTTCACGTACTTGAGGCAGCTCTGGCGTTCCGATGATTTGCGCAGGCGAATCTTCTTCACGCTTGGCATCCTTATTATTTTCCGTGCCATCTCACACATTACGATCCCTGGTGCAGATAAGGCTCTGCTACAGCAATTCCTCGCTAATGGCACCAGTTCTGGCCCGCTTGGCATTTTTGCTGCACTTACCGGAGGAGCAGTCCAAAATTTCAGCATCGCGCTACTTGGTCTTTCGCCGTATATCAATGCATCCATCGTTCTTCAGCTCTGCACGGTGATCTTCCCGCGGCTTGAGTCTCTGAGTAAAGAAGGCGTGCAGGGTCAGCAAAAGATCAACACCTACACGCGTTGGCTCAGCATCGTGCTCGCATTCATGCAGAGTTACGGATTCCTCGTACTCCTCAACCGCGGAGGAAGCGGTGCCATCGTCCCAATGACGTTTCCGGAAGTGCTCTTGCCAATGCTCTTCGTATCCGTTGGATGTGTGTTCGTCATGTGGCTTGGTGAACTGATCACCGAGAAAGGCATCGGTAACGGTATCTCACTCCTGATTTTCACCGGCATCGTCGCAGGAATGCCACGCACGCTCACAACCATGTTCGCGTCCGGTCAGGACAAAATGTCCGCGTTCTACCTGTTTCTCATCGTCTCACTTGCGATGCTCGTAGCCGTCGTGCTCTTTACGGATGCACATCGCGCGATTCCTATTACGTATGCAAACCAAGGCGCAGGCAGAGGCGTGAAAGCAAATATTCCGATTCGCCTGAATCAAGCCGGTATGGTGCCAATCATCTTCGCTATTTCGCTCATCACGTTCCCAAGCATCATTGCCCAGTTTCTTCAGACTGCTCCTCGCTTTGCGGGTGTCGTGCAATTTATCCAGCGAAATTTGGATTCCCAGAGCCCAAGTATTCTCTACATGTCGCTCTACTTCTTGCTCGTCATTGCGTTTACGTACTTCTACGTCTCCGTGACGTTTAAGCCTGATGAACTTGCCGACAATATTCAGAAACGCGGGGGCTTTATCCCTGGTGTTCGTCCCGGTCGTGAAACTGCCAAGATGCTCGAGAAAGTCAGTAGCCGCTTAAACCTCTGGGGTGGTATTTTCCTCGGTGTTGTCGCTATTGTTCCGCTTGTCTTCACTCGGTATTCCACACTCTCCAGCCAAGATCTCATCATCTCTGGTTCAGGCCTAATTATCATCGTTGGTGTGGTTCTGGAGCTGATTCGTCAGGTGAATGCGCAATTGTTGTCGCATGATTACGAGAAGCTAGTTTAGAAGGAAGGTTAGGAGTGGTAGGAGAGGTAAGGGGGGTAGGGGATTTTTGCGATACCGCTAGTTTTTTCATGAGAAAACCAACCTTATTCAGTTGGATGAGTAATGACCGGTATGTTTCATCATTGATATAGGCAAGATCTTTTGCGAGTTCCAAAAAATTATCGACTTCTGCTACAGATGCATATGCACGATCATAATAAAGTTTTCGGTGTGCAATTGTTGGCATTTGGCACCCTTCTGCTGTTTGTGCGCCAATGGAACTAGAGGCTCTTCGTAGCTGTGATGTCATCCCAAAACGTTCGTCTGAGGGGAAAGAGCGAGTTATTTTATAGATCATGAGTGTCAGCGCGTGTGCTTCACGCCATGCAATCAAATGCCGGAATGTCATTCTCATCGTCGCGTACATGTGTACGATCGTACACCTACCATAGTTCTTAGGTCAAGATTTGCGAAACTGCCTTACCACCCCTACCCTTCTTACCACTCCTACCCCACTTTTTATCGACCTCATTTTCTTCGGTATCCAAGGATCCGGCAAAGGCACGCAAGCCAAGAAATTGGCTGCTGAATTCGGTTACGATATTTTTGAAGCTGGAGGAGAACTACGCAAGATCGCAAACAGTGGCTCAGAACTCGGTGCGACTGTAAAAAGCTTTATTGATCAGGGGCACTTGGTTCCACATGAAATCATCATGCAAGTCGTAGCAACGGCTATTGGCTCACGCCCAAGCACGACCAAAATTCTTTTTGATGGCATTCCGCGTGATGAAGCCCAGATGAAAGATTTTGATGCCGTCATGCAGAAAACCGGTCGCGAGTTTCGTTGCATTCATTTCCTTCTCGATGCCGCGGCAGCTGAAGATCGTATCTTCAGGCGCGCACAGCAGGAAGGCAGAGCCGATGATGCAAATACTGAGATCATTCGAAGGCGAATGGCGACGTTTACAGGCAAGACGCTTCCAGTCATTACAAAGTACAAAGATAGTGGGAAAGTGACAGAAATAAGCGCAGATCGCGGGGTGGACGATATCTATGCAGACCTGAAAACGAGTATCTGAGGCTGAAAGATGGATGGAGCAGACCCTTGAAAAAAAGTGAAACTTGCTTCACAGTTTGGGAGTAAGTAAGTTTGACATTATCATTATTTATATTTTAGTAGCATAATAATGCATTACCCCTCTGGTTTGAACACCGACACCGCTGAATCACATCAGATTGGAACTCACGGGTTGATTTTGCCGTCTGAATATCCGCGACTTGTTAATCCACAGCAGAATATTGTGATGTTCGGCATCCAAGGTGCAGGGAAGGGAACTCATGGCGAACATCGTCTTGTGCCGCGTGAAAAGTATTCCGTGTTCGGGGCGAGCGCTGAAATGAAAAAGCATCGTTTGTATTCCGAGGCAGAGAGTTATATCGAAAGGGGAGAGATGGTACCCGATCACATTGTGCTCACTGTTCTCCGTGAATATCTTGATGTACGCAATAGCGTTGCTTCGGCATTGATGAATGGTTCCCAGGATGAGGCACTCCGCACTATCTTTGATGGTATCCCGAGGAAGCTGAGTCAGTTTGATCCTTTTGATGAGTTGCTGGCTGAGTACAATCGTCATCCGGCAGTGGCCGTCAAGCTAGACATCTCAGATGATACCGCTCGCGCCAGTATTCGAAACCGCGGCACGCGTACAGGGCGTTCTGATGACCTTGATTCAGTAGCAGTAACAAACCGTCTCACTGCCTACCACAACGAAACAGAACCGGTCATCGACCGGTACGCTAGCCAGAACCGCCTCGTGATCGTGAATGCGACGCCCGATGTTGACTACGATGATCCGGAGACAACAGAAGCGCAGTTTCAAGCAGCATTTGAGGACGTGTATAAGCGCGTAGTTCATGCGCTTAATACGCGCAGCTAGAGACAGGTACGCCTCGTTCCTGTAGTCTTCATCCATGGCCTACACGGACACATGCCAGATTTTTGACGCCAAGCAGCAGGATTCCCTGCGGCATGGTGGTGCGATTCTTCGAGATTGTCTGAAATATGTTGCAGGTCTGGTGAAACCAGGAATCTCTACACTGGAACTTGATGCTGCTGCCGAGGAATTTATCGTCTCGCGAGGCGGCGTTCCGGCTTTCAAAGGCTACCACGGTTTTCCAGGAACGCTGTGTACATCCGTGAATGACCAAGTCGTGCATGGCATTCCGTCCGCGGGGCCACTTCTCAAAATCGGCGATATTATCTCGCTGGATGGCGGTGTGATTTTTGATAACTTGTATACCGATGCGTGCGTGACAGTCGGAGTGGGGGAGATTGACCCTAAGATCCGGTCATTCTTGGTGTTTGTTTCTGAGACGCTGGAAAACGTTATTGGTGAGGTCGTGAAGGCTGGTGCCAAAGTTGGCGATATTTCTTCCTTCATCGAAAAGTCACTTCAGCGAGGCGGCTTCGGAGTTGTGCGCACGCTCACGGGCCACGGCCTTGGTGATACGTTGCATCAGTTTCCGGATGTTCCGAATGTCGGCAAAGCTGGCACCGGATTCACGTTACCGGTGGGCACGATGATCGCAATTGAGCCGATTGCGACGATGGGCCGTCCTGATGTCTATACCGCTCGTGACAATTGGACAGTGCTGACGAAAGACAAGTCAGTAGCCTGCCACTTTGAGCATTCGATACTGATCACCGAATCGGGACCAGAGATCGTTGCATAAGCACTTTATGCGTTGAGCTTATATTTTTCCGCGATGCCTTTGATAACTTTTTCCGTGTAGTTCTTTGCAGCTTCTGGCGTGATGCCGGCTTTGACGAGTGCAGCGTTTGCCTCAGTGATCTTCGCTACAGATGTATCGTAGAGCTCGCTGGCCTTAGCACCTGCTTTGGTACTAAGTTCTTTGGCCTGTTCTTTAATGTCCTTCATGATCGCCACTGCTTCTGCGAGCTTCACTTTTCCTTCTGCTTCTAGAACCTTGAGCCTTGGAGCGATTTCTGTTGTGTATGTTTCATCAGCCACGACACCGACATCTTTCAAGAAGCTACTGAAGACCACGTCAGCACCATTCTTATTAATATCACCAACGGTCTTCGCCGTTGTTTCGACATAGCTGCGTAGTTCTTTGCCGATAGCATTAACAACCGTATCAACTTCCTTTGGATCGACACCTGCTTCTGCGAGAACGCTCTTCGTAGCTTCGATGCCAGATGCGATCTTATCTCCATAGAGTGCATCAAATCGCTGCATGTATCCCTCTCCAAATTCTATTGCATTGGACTGTGCGACGCCGTCTTTGACCTCACGGAGCATCGTCATAGCCTGTGCTAGCTTTACTTTTCCTTCTGCGTTCAGCTCTTTAAGCTTTGGCAGAATTTTCTCATTATATGTCGCATCAGCGATGACACCGACATCTTTCAAGAAGTCACCAAAGACTTTTTGCGCACCGTCATTATTGATGTCCTGAACAGTCTTTGCGATTGTTTCCACGTAGTTCTTCAGCTCTGTACCGACGCTATCAACAAATTCGTCTACTGTACCTTTGTCCAAGCCAGCAGAGACCATGCCATTTTTGACAGATTTGATTGTGCCTCCGTATGTTTCCTTAAATTTTTCGATGTATCCCTGCCCAAATTCTCTGGCAGTCATACCCATCACAGCGTCGCGCATGTTGCCGAGCTCCGTCATAGCTTCGATCGCTTTTTGCTTTCCTTCATCCGTTAGCTTCTCGAGTTCTGGAAGAATGGTAGATTTCGTATAATCCATGACCGATTTCACCCCCTTATTTGCCATATCCTTAATACCGAGAGCCGCATCGGTGGCTATGACTAGCGCATCCTGAGCGGCTGCTTTTCCGAGCGCCACAGCTCTCTCGATGAATTTTGGGTCTTTGAATTTCTGGAGATTCTTCGTGACCCATGTCGTCACCAATTTGTCGCCCCCCATTTTTGCGAAAACCGCTGCTCCCAATTTACCAATGAGTAAGCCCGTACCGTAGCTCGTTGCTGCTTCCTCCGGTGTTTGCTGCCTCGTTGCGATTCGTGTCGCAGCCTGGGATAGATTATAGACATGGCTGCCGTACGGGATCGCACTCGCAACCGTACCTGCCACCATATCCGCAGCAACGATACCGTTTTCGATCCATTCCATCGCTTTGTCTGCACTCTCGAGTTCTGCATTCACCTCGGCATAGTTCATCTTGAGATCTTTGTCTTGTTTTTTTATCCCTTCTGCGACCATTGCTTGGAATTTATCGTAGTCTGGTTCGACACTCCGTGGCAGAGCTGGAAGCTGGATAGACTCGCGGAATTCTTTCAAATCTGCGAGGTTAGTCTTTGTTTCTAAGGTAACTTTCTTCGCTTTCAGCGTATCAAGAACAACCTTTGCTTGTTTGAGAATTGATTGTTTCCCTTCGCTAAGGGTCGTACCAAAAAGGCCTCCGAACTTAAATAAATAGTCAAGTCCCTGACCCATGCTCGATTTTTTCACATCTGTCTCTGCGTCGTCGAATGCCTTCTGCGCAAAAACAATTTTTCCATCGAGTACCGAGAGCGTATCTGCCTTTACGGTATCGAAGATCTTCTGCTCTGCCTCTGAAGGAGCTGGTGCTTCTGGCGTAATAGCTGGAGGGTTTTCTGCGGCAGGTGTTGATGCTGGATTCTCTGGTGCTCTGGCAGGGGCTTCATTTGGTGCTGCTCCAATCACTGGGCTAGCAGGCGTTTCTCCTGCTGGAGGTGGTGGTGGAGGAAGATTTGTAGGAGTGAGCGGAGCATTTGACACAGTATTTGATACTGCCTTCTCTCTTTTCTCCAGCTCTTGTACATCTTCTTTGAGTTTTTGATTGTCTTCGACAAGGCGATCACGGTGCTTTGTTATTTTTATAATGAACTCTTTATTTTCGATGATCTTCTGCTCGATGTGATCAATGTGGACTCTCAGTCTTTCCATTTCATTTTTATCAATTTGGTTATCGATTTCACGAGTACTCCTCGTGCTATTTGTCTTGTTCTCAAGTGTGCTAAGTTGCTTTTCAAGGTCAGTTTTTTCAACAAGTAGTTCACCGTTTTCTTTGTTTGTTCTTTCAATAGATGTTGTCGATTTTTCGATACTCTTTTCATTCGACTCGATCGTTAACGTCTTTTCTCCTTGTAATTCAGTGATCTGTTCAGCATCTGTTTTACTTGGGAATTCTTCTTTGCGTGCCTTCAGTTCTGCGTCCACACGCTCTTTTGCTGTTTTGGCAGTTGCATCTTTTCCTTCTACTTTCGCAGCAGCCGTTTCTGCCGGAGTTTCTGCGTCACTACCCTCTACACCATCGTCTTTCGATGGTTGTTCGATTGGCTTCAAGAGCGTTCCATTCATCATCTTCTTTAAGAATTCTATGACTGTAGTCACTAACTCGATGATCGCTTTTAAGTCGTCGCCCAGATCTTTGGTTTCCGTGGCTTGATTGAATTTGCTCAGTCCATCACTCATCACCGTGATTAGTCGATCCATTTCAGTCTTAGGTTCCTCAGGCTTCGGTTCCTCAGTCTTAGGTTCCTCAGTCTTAGGTTCCTCAGTCTTAGGTTCCTCAGTCTTAGGTTCCTCAGTCTTAGGTTCCTCAGTCTTAGGTACCTCAGTCTTTGGCTTCTCATCAGCTGGTACCTCAGTCTTTGGTTTCTCATCAGCTGGTACCTCAGTCTTTGGTTTCTCATCAGCTGGTACCTCAGTCTTTGGTTTCTCATCAGCTGGTA
>CALRGQ010000052.1 GCA_943357915.1 Candidatus Peribacteria bacterium | reverse complement strand
CAGAGCCATAGAATGGCTTTCGGAAAGTACGGCTATTTCCGTCAAGTCAGTCTGCGCTGCAAGGTCAGTGAGCAGTTACAATCGTGTGTGTATCTTATTCTGAAGAATAATGTTATAATATATTTCATGATTATACGTAATGAAATGGACGAGTTCGAACCATACGTTCAGTTTAGCGGTAAAATATCCGAACTCAGCGCACAAGCACTTTTTGAGGCAATTCGTGACTTACAAGAGCGGGGAGCAAATATGGTGCATCTTCTAATAAATAGTATTGGAGGCAATTGCCATGAAGGGATATCTCTTTATAAGAAGCTTACACATTTGGGAGTCGATTTGATAACATACAATACTGGATCGGTTGATTCAGCGGCTGTGCCCATCTTTTTGGCTGGCCGTCAAAGATTCTCTACAGATGAGGGACAATTTTTGGTGCATGCTCCGTATATTACTTCCGACGGACGAGAGCGGTTGCAACACATGGTAAACGCTGAAGAAAAAATTCGATTTATGCTGCAAAAACACGCTGCTACTATCGCAAACATTCTCACTAGTCGCACTCGTATTACTGCTGATCAGGCGCAAGAGTATCTTACTTCTGAAACGGACATTGGCTCTCAAGAAGCATTGCGGCTGGGTATCATAACGGCGATACAAAATATCAATATTCCTGCTCATGCGAAGGTTATCTCACTTACCTTTCCGGGGGGCAATTTGAACGACCAGCAATATCATAGATCTGGAGAAAGTAAGACAACCATTTTTTCATGGGATTTTATAGTGAAAACGATCAGTACTTTATTGGGGCGATCCCATTAATTGGAGCTACTTATTGGAGCTTATCTGGAACCAGTTCAACATTCCGGTGAGGGGCTGGAAACAGTCTCGTACGAAGCTGTTTTTCGTGGTATTCTTCTGCACTTATTCCTTCTGTATGTCAGCATTGACCGTGCAACCACTCAACAGTAGTCCTAAAAACTTTTGGCTAGAGCAGGTAGTTCCACTCGTATTAACAGTATTCTCATTTATCGTTTTGTGGGCAGTATTGCATGGTGAAATTTTGCTTTTAAATCATTTTTCTCCCAGTGATCCACTTTTTTTACAGGTGCTGTGGACCGATGTGCTGGTGGGTTTGACCATCTATCTAAAAACATCCATCGATTTTGCTATTTTTATTGGTCATCTCATGCGTACGCATCCAGGCTGGAAGAATCGTATTGCTATCGAAACTGGTACGGCACTTGGAAACGCATTAGGAACTTTTGTCATATTGGCATTGTGGAACTTTTTCCGTGACATCGAATGGCTCATGGCGTTGATGGTGCTTGTTGCATCGCTTGTACTATTTAAACTGGCTGAAGACGGTCTGGAACATGCCGATAGTGAAGATTCTGCAGGATATTCTCCGTTCTTTAAACATGCGGTTCGCTGGAGCAAGGCTATTCTTTCTCGTATCAACAGAGTATTTGCACCTATCCTCAGTCGCTTAATTCCTCATGCGACACTGAACGTCACTAAATCTTACAACGTGACTGGACTACTGGTGTTTTCTGCATCTATCCCTTTCATTCTTGGCTTAGATGATTTCGCTGGTTACGTTCCATTGTTTTCAGTCGTGCATGTCTACGGTTTCGCAGTCGGTGTATTACTTGGCCATATGCTTCTAAATCTCTGTTTATTCCTGTCGCCAGATACAACGATTCGTTTGGTAAAACAACCGATCATCTCCTTCCTCGGTTCACTCGCTTTCGTTGGACTTGGAATCTGGGGTATTACTGAGGTCTGGCATATCTTGCAGCAGATGGGCTAGTGCCCCTTAATCCGCCCTGCTATGAGTTTGTGTCCGTGATATTAATACACTTCTTTCAGATAGCATTCTTCACAATAGATGCGTTCGGGAGCATCACTGGGAAATGATGTTTGGATTCCCTTGTTGCAGTTTTGGCACTTGGCCGAACGCAGTACCGATGGATTTTTTACTCGGAGCCTCGATAAGTATCGGCAATCTACACACATCCTTGGAATGGTAATTCGGCGTTCCTGATACGCTGAAAGCTCCTGCGGGACTATTTTATAGTGTGCGTCACACTGTTCGCAGCATAGTGTCTGATGTGTCATGTCACGGGGGGCGTCATCAATGTTATCGGGAATGATTGTCACAGCCTCGCCGCGCTTGCGTACGTCACCACGTTGCCAGCGGTACCCGAGCATCTGTGCTTGTTCTTCATCCAGCGGAAAATATTCTTGAGCAACCGTTTCGTTATACGCAAACGGTGAGAGTGATGCAGGGAAAAATTCACCGTATTCTCCACTCTTTTTCATATGCTCAATGATTCTTGGCACCAGTGTCTCATATTCATCTTTCGAGTATTCCGTATTAAGAATGCAGTACTGTTTCCGTCGGAGACCCACGCATCCGAAGATGTTCTTGCAGGAGGTTATGTACCACGAATACATCACATGTTGTGAGTCAGATGCTCGCAAACAGAATTGTACGTCATACGACCCCGACCCCGATGTCGTCTCGTACATTAATTCACTGTCTCGGCCGCCACTGTACTCGTCCATGGAATCGCGGTGGAGTTTCACGTCCCACAAGTATCGGCTGTCAGCACATTTCTGCGCACCAAAGCAGGAAAAACAATTCTTGCAGTTCGTCAGGTTGTCGCCCGTCACATTCTCGCAATTGGTGATCATGAGGTTACGACAGATCGCTTGCTTACGGATGTCGCGGAACATTTTTTGTGCCAATTGCACCATCTTCCAGGAACCGAAATCGAATTCTTTCAACTTTGCTTCGTAGTGTTCTTTGGTGAGTTGTTCATTGAGGAAGCAGTACTGTTTATTTCGCAGATTGCAGCACATGAAACAATCGGAGCATGAACGACAATCGAGGAGGAACGCCGACGATGAACATTCAATACAGAAGAAGAGATACCTGCTGTCCTGACATTGCTGACACTCTACACACTCGTAAAGGAACGTACATTTGGTCACCTGCATGCAATCCACACAATCGTTGGAGGTGTTTCCACGGTAGCTATACATCATATTTTGGGATTGATGTGTGCGAGCGCACACAAAGCAATCCTTGCACTCGCGCATGTCATTGTTGAATTCACAGTTTTCAGAGAGCTCTACCCGAAGTGAAGGTAAAGGAGTCTCCATGACTAACTGTTTGAATTGGGTAAAGAATGGAGTTTCAAAATCGTATGGTCGCCCGTACGAGAGAGCATCGAATGCGTCGCTGTACCAGTGGTTCTTTTCGCACACTTTGTGTGGATTACTCGGAGAAAATACTGAAACAATGTCTTTGCCGGTAATGTCGCAGCGGCGGCGGTAGAGGTGACGCTCATTGCGGAAACTCATTCGCCTACGTTGTCTGCACGAAGGACAAAGTGAAGGGGGAGGGACATTTTGTTTCTTGTTACTGATTATAGGAGAAACTTTTTCGTAAAAAGAAATGTCATCATCTGTGACCGTGAAAGCGGAACGACACTGGCTGCAGGTTTTCAGCATACAAAGAGTATACAGATGCTTTTACGATTTTTTACTTTTTGCCGAAAATGCCGGGTCTGCCCAAACAGCAACCTCATCAAAGAGCTCTTTCGTTACAGGGCAATCACTAATGTCTGCGTTTGGGAGTAGTGTTTCCCAATCCTCCCGAATTTTCCACACTTGGGTCGCGGCACCCCGTAGGTCTGTTTGGTTAGCCGTGTCTTTTATTTTCAGATAGTAACTCACTCTGGCATTTCCAGCAGCGATATAGAAGGGCGCCGCATCTGCTTGTCGCCCCTGTTTAATCAGCAATCGTGCATAATTATAGGTGATAAACCCCATCAGTTGATGTTGTGCCGGTTCCGGGATTTGCTCCGCCCCTGCCCTTGTTCTAACAAATAAATCTTCTAGTTCGTGAGCGTCACCTCCCTTATTTCTTAGCGCCAAAAAACAGTAATTCGGGATATAGAAACCTAGCATTTCTCCTGTATTTGCGTGAGGTAACAGTGTTGCAAATTTTTCATACGCTTTTGCCCAGTCCTGTTTATCTGCCGTTTCTTTGTGCTGAAGATGATAAAAAACAACCGCTTGGAGAAAGTGTGTTTGAGGAAGTTCTGCAAAAGCAGTAGGGATTTTTTGTACGATCGGAATAAGCCGGTCACCCGAGAGTAATGCTGAATGATGTTCAACGACAAAATTGAGATCGTCTCTGGTTTCGATTGCACCTTCCGCAAGAAGCATGGCGATTTTCGCCGTTACCGGAGATGTGGTGACTGTAGCCATTTTTGTTTTCGGAGATATCTTTGCCTCTGGATTTGTTGAATTTTCACTTACCATATTCCACTATTATAACACATTTTTAGCGGAATTACTGGAGCTTATCAGGAACCAGTTCGAAGTTCCGCTTAGGGCTGGAAACTTGACAAATATTGTTCCAATTGCAGCAATTAGGGTTACACATTCGTAGGTAGGGTGACGTCATGAAATCTCACTCCTCCTTCCGTTTTGCAACCATGAAAGCTTCTATCGTCGAACAGGTTCTCTCTGGTGTCATTTCCGTCTCTGCTGCCGCAAGAACAGTGAAGACGAGCCGAAAGACTCTCTATCAATGGATTGGGAAGTACAAAGCCTTTGGAACGGAAGGTCTGATTGCAGAAAGAACAGGTCCGAAATGCGGGAAGACATGGAACCGAACAAGACTGGAGACAGAACTCTTCATTTTGGATCTGATGCGGAAACATCAAGACACCAACATCTACGATCTGGCAGCGATGCTCCCGCAGAAGCACAGGGTTGCCCCCTGCACGATCTTCCGTATCTACCAACGACAGTACCGACTTTCTATTCCTGAACGATTACCAAGAAAGAAACCTACGCTCTACATCAAGGAACGTGTTGGAGAAGAAATCCAAATGGATTGTTCTTTCCCATGGGGATATGGAGCGAAGAGAGTGAGCTATGACTGTGTTGATGACCGTTCACGCTTTGCTTTCGCCAAGATCTACGAAGCGCATACACAGGATAATGCCATCGCCTTCCTCCATCACATCATTCAAAGAGCGCCGTTCGTTATCCGAGCAATCCGCACAGATTGTGGACGCGAATGGAGCACACGCTTTTCCATAGCTTGCGCCCTCGCAGGCATCGAACACATCAAGAACGAACCGTATCATCCTGAGCAGAACGGAAAAGTGGAGAAATTCCATGATGTCTACAAACAGAAGTGTTTCTACACATACCTATCGCCGCATGCTTCACTTGATGAACATAACCTCATTGTTTGGCAGTGGTTAGGCTGGTACAACTACGTTAAAACCCATTCTGGGCTGGGAATGGACAGAAGAACTCCCGCAGCCGTAGTCTATGAATGCCTCACCAAGGAAAGTGTTACCCTAATGCTGCAACCGAACAAAACTTGACAAATATTATAAACTACCCGATAATGTCTTCATCGGTCCCCAAATCTCCTAATGGCGGATATACCAACTTTCGACAGAGACTCAGTAAACGACTGTCTTGTCTTCAGGGAAGGAAACGCACCAAAACGCAATGATGATGAGACGCATATTGTTCATGGAACCATACATGGTAAGTTCAGTGCTAGGTATCTTTTGAAACTGGATGAGAAGGAAATCGCGGTGCTTCCACGCTCCTATAGGGTGCCGCGCTATGCTAATACAAAAGATTGCAGAGCAGCCTTGCGTCAGTTGCTAGGTCAGGCGGGCGATCAGAAGAAAGTTGAGAAGCTGATCGAGGGAATACCTATTTTCGACAACGACTCAGTAAACGACTGTCTTGTCTTCAGGGAAGGAAACGCACCAAAACGCAATGATGATGAGACGCATATTGTTCATGGAACCATACATGGTAAGTTCAGTGCTAGGAATCTTTTGAAACTGAATGAGAAGGAAATCGCGGTGCTTCCACGCTCCTATAAGGTGCCGCGCCATGCTAATAAAAAAGATTGCAGAGCAGCCTTGCGTCAGCTGCTAGCCTTGAATCAGAAGTTGGAAGACACGACTACGCCCGGAGAGAATGGATGATGAATCCAAACATTAAAAAGGCTTGCACCTGTCAATGGAGCGGGATAATGGAGTTTTCAGGAACAAGTTCGAACTACGGTTAGGGGTGAGATTCCGATGGTACATCAATAAATGCTTTTGTTGGGTCAATCAAGTCCCAATCAGTGAAATCGTCTTTTATTCTCACAATAGCGATCTGAGTATTCGTTGGGTTTAGCTCTAGGACAATATATGAGTAATTGGTGCCTCCATCATTTGTATGCAAGCTAATAACATAAATGCGTTCAAAGAAATGTTTACCATGAACGGCTTTAGCAATTTTGTTGGGCTCAAATTTTACAGCGCCATCAGAAAATACAACTAGTACTTTGCCTTCAGCATAATGCTTGCCTTTTGAGGCCTTATCCATGATTGCTTGGATAATTCTCTCTTCGCCAGTTGGCAATGATGTACCTGGGAAATTCATCGCTGCTACGTTCTCTACAAGGACGGTCTGACCAGTCTTTTTGTCTACCAGTACTCCGTCGCTGCTTTCATCTGTTTCTCCAAAAGTTAGGTCGGTATGTCCTATACGATTAAAAACAACGCAAAGTAGCCAAAGAGACCAAATTTCACGAGCTCGTAAGTTGAAATTTGTGAATTCACGACTATGCCAAAGCCATCTTGCATCTTTCACATACTTTTCCATGTCCTTTAATACCTTATGGAAGTCCTTTACGAATTTTTTGCCGTTTACATCGGAAAACTTAATCATTTACTTTTGAGGGGATTCGAGGATTGGAGCTCCTTATTGCAGTATATCAGGAACCAGTTCGAATTACGGTTAGGGCTAAAAATGTTTTACAGAGAATGCTCTTCCAGAATGAGATTTTAAATAAACTTCAAAGGCTTCAGCTTTTTGCTGATTTGCAAAAGCTGTGAACGTTTCAAGTCGCCATGGTCGAAATTTATTCGTATGTATGCTTTGTCCATTGTTATGTTCCTGAAGACGACGATCGATATCAGTAGTGATACCCATGTAATGATGTTGGCCATCCTCTGAAACCAGTATGTACACGAAATGCATGGATGCAGTATAGCCCGGCTTCGTTTGCGAACTACGCCGTGGCATCCGGCCTTTGTTTTGATAGAACATAGCGAAATCACGGCGTAGCCCCGAAGGGCGAAGCCGGATGGAGCGGGTGAGGGGAATCGAACCCCTGTCATCAGGTTGGAAACCTGAGGTAATAGCCATTATACGACACCCGCAACGCAGGAGAGTATGAACGAAGAACCAGACATTTTGAAGAGCTTTTTAAGACTGTTACTTCACATACAAAATAACTCCGTTTTTCTCGGCCGTTGGGGCGACTCCGTCCATCCGGAATGCATGTGACACAACCCGGCAGTCTGGCTTCAGGTTTGGCCAGATTTTGTGCTTAAAAGTCTGCATGGAACTGGTCAGGAGATAGCAGAAAATCACGTCCGCATCTGCATAATCTTGCGTCCAAAAATTCTTGTACTCGATTCGCGTGCCTGAGTGCGCATATGAACCTAGTTTGGCTATGAGATACATCGGAAGCGAGAACTCATATCCAGTCGCATGGGCACCTGCTTTTGCAGCGGCGAAGACAATCCGGCCATCTCCACAGCCGAGGTCATACACGTGTTCATGTGGTTTGATGTTGGCAAGTTTCAGCATCTGATCAAGTGTTTTTTTTCTGGTTGGCAGAGACGGTGCTCCGGTTCGGGTTGCCCACAGTCCAGGCAGTACGATCACGATGAGTAAAAGCAGAAGCAGTGGCCAATCACGTCCGGTAACGATTGTCAGGATTGCGAGAGCGAGTGCGAGCAGCAGTTCTACCATGAGTGATTAGAGTGTATCGGAGTTTTTTCTGATGACAGACCGAAGTTTTTCATCCGAGAGTTTTGTAAATGGGTGACACGAGAGAATTCGTCGTGTGATCAGCACAAGCGCAACCGGTAGCGATCTTTTATGCAGCATGTCTTTCGCGTACTCCGAGCACGTTGGCTCATGGCGGCAGAATCCGTATGGATACAGGTGACGTAACGGCCCGTGATCGGGCGAGAGAGTCACTTGATAGAGGTTCACAGCGGCGACAGAAATTGTTGCGGGGAGAGCGCAAACGGTTGCCAGTGCTTTGCGGAAGTGAGATGTCATGCGTAAGATGCCTGATTATACACGGTCACTATGTCTTCTTTGCCTCTCACCTACGACGACGTTCTTACTCTGCTCTCTATCATTGCAGTAGGGATGCTCATTATTTTGCTGTACAACCTGATCTTTGCCTCTGTGTCGCTTCGTCGTATTGCGACTCGGATGGATGACCTGAGTAAAGACGTGGAAGCGATTATCCTCAAGCCGATCGGCGCGATTGATTACGTTTTGGATTGGTTTTTGTCGGTTGTCGACAGTATGCGCAGTGAGAAGAAGTCTGCAAAAAAAGGAAAGCATGAT
>CALRGQ010000051.1 GCA_943357915.1 Candidatus Peribacteria bacterium | reverse complement strand
AGACTGTTGTGAATCGCATCTGTGATGTATTTTTCCATGTGAAAAGGGGAATTCTGTAGATGATCAGCGTCAACTACTGTATTCCTCCTTTTCCTTATGTTTCAGACACAAACAACCTGCTGTCCCGTTAAAAACTGGGGTCTATTCAGTCAGAAGATTTGACAGAAAGAATTTAGCACTCTACACTAACGAGTGCTAATTCATTTCGCCCCCAACTTTTATGTCAAAAATTATCGGTATTGACCTTGGTACCACAAACTCATGTATGGCCGTCATCGAAGGCGGTGAACCTCAGGTGATTCCTAATAGTGAAGGTGCCAATACGACTCCTTCTATTGTTGCTTTTAAAGATAATGGCGAAGTGCTTGTCGGCATCGCTGCTAAGCGTCAGGCTGTCACGAATCCCAAAAACACTATTTTCTCTGCGAAGCGTTTCATGGGACATCGTTTTGATGAAGTGAAGAAAGATGCTGAGCACATGCCATTTGAGGCTAAGGCCGGTAAAGAGGGGAGGGCGGTGATCTCAGTCAATGGTAAAGACATGATGCCGCAGGAAATCAGCGCCAAAGTCCTGATGAAACTCAAGAAAGATGCGGAAGCATTTCTTGGAACGACGGTATCAAAAGCTGTGATCACAGTTCCTGCCTATTTTGATGATAACCAGCGTCAGGCAACCAAAGAGGCTGGAGAAATCGCAGGGCTGGAAGTTGTGCGCATTATCAACGAGCCGACGGCTGCAACACTGGCGTACGGTCTTGATAAGAAAAAAGAAGAGAAGGTGATCGTCTATGACTTAGGAGGTGGAACGTTTGACGTGACGGTTCTAGAGCTTTCCGGTGACGGACACTTTGAGGTACTTTCCACCAATGGTGATACACACCTCGGTGGTGATGATTTTGATCAGCTCATCGTCGAGTGGTTGCATGCTGAGTTCAAGAAAGACCAGGGCATCGATCTCTCGAAAGATAAAATCGCATTGCAGCGTATTCGTGAAGCTGCAGAAAAAGCGAAGATCGAACTCTCGTCTCAGAACGAAACGGAGATCAACTTGCCGTTCATCACAGCTGATAACACCGGACCCAAGCATCTGAATATCAAGCTTTCAAAAGCGAAGCTGGAGTCACTCGTGTCTGCGTTGATCGAACGCTCGGTCAAGCCGTGTGAAATGGCTCTCAAGGACGCTGGCGTCAAGAAGACTGATATCAGTGAAGTTGTTCTGGTCGGAGGTATGACGCGTATGCCCGCAGTACAGGCCAAAGTGAAAGAGCTGTTTGGCAAAGAGCCACACAAGGGCGTGAATCCGGATGAAGTGGTCGCCATTGGTGCCGCTATTCAGGCTGGGCAGATTGGTGGTGATATTAACCGTGATATTACGATCGTAGATGTGATTCCTCTTTCTGTCGGTATTGAAACGCTGGGTGGCGTTGCGACCAAAGTCATCGAAAGAAATAGCAGAATTCCTACGAGTAAATCCCAAGTTTTCTCGACTGCTGCAGACAATCAAACTTCGGTTGAGATCAACATTGTGCAAGGCGAGCGTGAAATGGCTGCTGACAATAAATCACTCGGCCGTTTTATTTTGGATGGCATCTTGTCAGCTCCACGAGGTCTTCCGCAGATCGAAGTGACGTTTGACATCGATACCAACGGTATTCTGCATGTTAAAGCCAAAGATAAGGGTACAGGTAAAGAGCAGCATATTACGATTCAAGGTTCCACCGGCCTCAGCAAAGAAGAAGTAGAGCGCATGAAGAAAGATGCGGAAGTAAATGCCGATGCTGACAAAAAGAAGCGTGAGCTTATCGATATTCGTAACACTGCAGATTCATTGATCTTTAACCTAGAGAAGCAAATGCGTGAGTACGATACGCAGCTGCCAGACGAGCTTAAGAAAAAAGTGAATGACAAGATGAACGAGCTGCGTGAAGTCCTCAAGAAAGAAGGCGCAACCGCAGAAGAGATCAAGAAAGCATCAGACGCTCTTGCGACCGAGGCGCAGGAAATGGGCAAGCTGGTCTATGAAGCAGCGCAGAAGAAAGAAAAAGATGCGGCTTCAGGCGGCGCAGAGAAAAAAGAAGACGTGAAAGATGCGGAGGTGGTGGATGAAGAGAAGCCTAAGGCTGAATAAGTGTTTCATCAGTTGCGTGGACGTCCTCCTTATGAGGAATGCTCCACACATCCACAAATAAATGGAAACTACTACCAGTCTGTGGTTCAATAAATGTCTCAAGAAATCCACCTCTACACCTTGTTGAACGTACCATTCCTTCTATCGTTCTCCAGCTTCGCTGTTGTTCAGTTCCTAATGCAACCAAGATTTTAACATTCGTACGCACATGAAAATTTCCATCGATTATTGAAATTCCTGAAGCCTCAATTCTTTCGACAACTCTCGGTTTAGTTACATCTGCCAATTTAGAATCGTGTAAATAATTCATAGTCGCGACTTTTTACTCTTCTACAGCCAAAAGTCAATGCTTTTAGAGCCCAGTTTTCCTAGATTTCTAAGAACCACATCCCGTAGTCGAGACGCCGCGTCTCGTTTGTGGGTATCAGGTGTTAGAGCTTCTCTCCTATGTACGCTGCAAGCTCAGCTAGCCTATTGCTATAACCCCACTCGTTATCGTACCAACCAAAAGCTTTCACAAGATTCCCGCCAATCACTTGCGTCAGCGCAGAGTCGATAATGCAGCTACGAGGGTCACCGACGAAATCTTTTTGTACCAGCGGCCGATCTTCTACGCCGAGAATATTTTTCATGGGTCCCGCCTCAGCTTTCTTGAACGCTGCATTAATTTCTTCGACGGTCGTCGCTTTTTTCGTCACGACTGTGAGATCCGTAATACTTCCGGTCGGCGTTGGCACTCGCAAAGAAATGCCGTGCAATTTGCCATTGAGCTCCGGAATAACCTCGCCGATAGCTTTGGCAGCTCCAGTGCTGGAAGGTACGATATTGATGGCCGCAGCGCGAGCACGGCGTAAATCCTTGTGCGGCAAATCAAGCAAATTCTGATCATTGGTGTAGCTATGAATCGTATTCATCAGGCCATGTTCTATGCCAAAAAAATCATTCAAAACTTTTGCCATCGGTGCTAAACAGTTTGTTGTGCACGACGCATTGCTAATCACATGCATTGTCTTACTGTCATATGTTTCATGATTCACGCCAATACAGAACGTACCGTCTGCTTTGTCTTTGCACGGCGCAGAGACAATGACTTTTTTAGCGCCGGCTGCTAAATGCATGGCAGCATCTTCACGTTTCGTGAAAAAACCAGTGCATTCCAGGACGATGTCGACTTTTAAATTTGTATGCGGCAGCATTTTTGGATCTTTGATTGCCGTGAGCTTGGCTTTGCCATGCGCGGTATGAAGCATATCACCCTTCAGTTCTACTTTTCCTCTGAACGTTCCGTAGGTTGAATCAAACTCAAAAAGATGCGCAAGTGTGGCTGGATCCGTGAGGTCATTGATAAGTACTACATTCAAGTCAGGGTGTTTATCAAGAATGATCCGAAGTACCTGACGTCCGATGCGGCCGAAGCCGTTAATGGCGATGTTCATAATATTATGCTATAATAATAAATAATATTCCTACACTGACTATATGACGAGCGGCGAAGAAAATCCATATGTGTTTGTTGATGTAGATGAGAATATAGGGGAAGTTCAAAGATTTATATTTCCAAAAAATGTTTGTGATGTGCAAATTTCATATAAGTATCCAGAAGATCATATGGATCGTGAATTACGTAAATGGGAAAAAAATGAAGAAGTGTTTTTTGCTCCATCGATGGCAGCTGGGATACTTTACGAAATCCTCTTTATTAATTGACCACCTTGACGACCCGTCTGACTTTCAAGTACGTAAGGATATTAGGCGAGCGATGGGAGATGATACAATTTTTAATACATATTGGCTCGAATCCCTAGCTAAAAATGCTTGCGCTATATCAGTTGGTCAATTTCCGTCCTTCATTTATGGCTTGACGAAAATAGTTAAGATTATTGTCACCAAGTCAAACTTTGTAGAAGTTTTCGATGATCGAGGTGTTCAAGCATCAATATCATTTACACAAGAATCAATGACAAAAACAATTTCATCCAGAGTTGGTAAAGTCGTACTATCTATAATAGATCTACTACGATTTGGCTCTTCTAGTGGCTAATTTTCGCGAATTCTTTCATCAACAACAAAGTATCCTTCTCCATAAGAGGGGATTCACACACAACCGTGCCTTCAACCTTGCGCTTCTTCAGAACTTTCAAAAAATCTTGCCACCTCGCGTCGCTTTCCTGTAGCGGCAAATGATGCTTTTCGCCTTTTGGACCGTATGCGATACCAGAAAAGTGCATGTGCATATGCTTTAACGATGCTTTGCCTAGATATTTTTCATAAAGATCCAGCATCTCTTCCCACTCTTTTGTTGTATTAATCAGTCCATTCGTGCGTGCATGCATGTGGGCAGGATCGACAACCGGGTATACATCAAACTCTTTGCTGATTCTCAGCACTTCTTCCAGAGTGCCAAACTGTGTTGGTTTTCCCATGGTTTCGAGTCCCAGGTTCACACTCGGGAAGAGCTTGAATTTATGGCTCATGATGTCATCCACGGCGCGTCTGACATTCTCGTAAACTACCTCTGGCGGCTGACCGAGATTAAATGCCGGGTGAACGCAGACTGATCTCACGCCTGCAAGTTCAGACATTCGTAGCGCATCAAGAATCCGTTTCTTGCTGGCTGCAAGTGTCACTGGGTCAGGTGAATTTAGGTTGATGTAATACGGCGCATGCACTGTGAGAGTCATGCCCAGCTTTTTCGCAGTCGCGTTGATCTCAAGCATTCGTTCTTCATTGGGCGGCACGCGTTGTACCCACTCTAGTTCCATTGCGGTAATCCCTAGAGACGCTGCATGCTTAAGCCCTAGAACTGTTCCACCCGGTTTGGGAGTGGAAAGTGGGACGCCCGCAACGGCAAAACGTAACATGGTCGTAAGTGTACCTGAAAACGTGGCATACTGTACTTGTGCCAATGCCAAGAGACATTACCGATCGTGTCCTTGCTAGTCCTCATGGTGAAGCTGGATATAGCGTCATCGAGAAACTGCTGGATGCAGGCTATGAAGGCTGGTGGATCGGCGGAGCCGTGCGAGACATGCTCACAGGAAAAGTTCCGCATGAAATCGACTTGGCGACATCGGCAACGCCAGAGCAGGTAGCAAAGATTTTTCCGAAAAATGATTCATTTGCAGCAGTATTAGGAACGGTTATTGTTTCACAGTCGGGGCATACATTTGAAATTACAACATTTCGTGAAGATGACTCAGCATCTGATGGTCGGCATCCGGAATCCGTAAAATTTGGCAGCCGTGAAAAAGATGCACTGAGGCGTGATGCAACCGTGAACGCTATGTACTGGAATCCCGTAACGCGCGAACTTTTTGATCCGTGTTTTGGCGAGGCTGACCTTAAAGAAAAACTGGTTCGCTTTATTGGTGTTCCGGCAGTTCGCATCCAGCATGACGCGCTACGAATCTTGCGTATGATTCGCCTGAGAACGCTGCTTCACGGGCAATATCATCCGGAAACATATAAGGCTCTGAAAGCAAACGCAGCACTAGTTTCCGGACTTTCTGGCATGCGCGTTTTGCAAGAACTTGAAAAACTCTTGAAACTCGAGGAGCCTTCGGTTGGCCTAGAAGATTGGCAAGAATTGGGAATCTTGAAAATTCTGTTTCCTGAACTGGAAGCCTGTAAAGGCGTGGCTCAGCCGCAGCAGTATCATCAGGAAGGTGATGTGTGGGAACACCTGAAAGCTTGTACAGATGCATTCGCGGAAGATTTTGGTCCGGATATTCGTATCGCCGGCCTCTTTCATGACATCGGCAAAACGATGACATTTTCAGTACAAGAACGCATCAGATTTAACCACCACGCGGAGGCATCAGCAGCTATCGTTGGTATCCTGTTTCGTCGCTTGCAGATGCCAAATGAGCGCATCAAAAAAATACAGTGGCTCATAGAACACCACATGATGATGGATACTTTTCACAAACTGTCTGACGAGCGCAAAGCTCATTGGTACTTTCATCCGTGGTTCCAAGAACTGTTGCAGTTATTTTGGATCGATATTAAAGGCACGACGCCGGGAGATACCAAGCTCTATGATTTCATCATTGCCGATTACGATGCATTCCTGAATGCGCATCCACGGCCAGAAAAGCCATTACTTTCGGGTGATGACATTATGGAACTAGCCGGACTGACTCCGGGCGAAGACGTCGGCAAAGCGATTCGGCTTCTGAAAGATGCGCAGATTAGAAAAGACGTGACGACGAAAGCAGAAGCGAGAGCGTTCCTGCAGAAACTTTTCCCGAAGACCTCGTAATCAAGAGTTCATGCTATACTTGTGTTTCAATGGCTGAACTTCTTGTTCTCGGATTATCGTTTGTTATCGCATCTGGCTTTCTCGCTATGATCGACGCCGCGGTTTTGAGTGTTAATCATGCAGAGGTAGAAGTCATGATTGCAAAAAAGCGCTGGGGAGCAAAAGACCTCAAGCACGTTCTGAAGCATACAACGCAAGCGATCATCGTCATCGTTATTCTGACAAACATCACGAATATCTTGGGACCGATTCTTATTGGACGAAAAGCTGAGGCACTCTTCGGGAGTCACATCATCGGCATTGTCACAGCTATTCTGACGTTTCTGACGATTATACTGTCGGAAATTATTCCGAAATCGATAGGCTCTCACTACGCACCGCGTATTGCCCGGAGTGTTGCACCGTTACTTCGTGCGCTCATTATCATCCTGTATCCGATCGTCATTGTGCTGGAACGAATTGCACGAATGTTTAAGTCCGGTAAACGCAAAGTCGGTACAGAAGACCAAATCCGTGCGCTTGCAAACTTAGGTGGCGGCGCTGGGCATATAGATTCTGACGAGCGAGAACTGATTCATCGGGCTTTTGTTCTGAACGATCGAAAAACTGCCGATATCATGACTCCTGCTGCTTCTATCATTTTCATTCAAAAAAGCCGGAATATCCGTCAGGCTGCCAAGATGATTTTTGAGCATTCGTACTCACGCTATCCGGTTGTCGGAGAGTCGCTTGATGACGTTGTCGGTTACATTATCAGTCACGATACGTTGGAGCTTCTTGCGGACGGCAAAGAAGGCGTTTCGGTCTTGGAAATATTGCGGCCAGTGCCATCAGTAGACGCTGCACTCCGGTGTGATGATCTTTTGAATGTACTGCGGAAAAGCGACTCACACCTTGCGATGGTCAGAAGCGCGGGAAAAACAGTCGGTCTTGTGACGTTGGAAGATGTGCTGGAAGAACTGGTAGGAGAGATTAGTGATGAGGGGGATAAAGAAGAGTAGCAGCAAAAATTCTGCATTATCTTGCGCTTGAACAGCGCATGGACTTTAGTTATTTGCAAAATCGTAAAAAGACGATACATTTTATGTACTCTCTCAATTTTGATGGTTACAGCTGATCAATTAGAACAATCTACAGATCTCATCCCTTATTCTGACAGAAGGATAATGCAGACAGTTTTTTCACTCAAACATAGAGATAAATTGCCAAACATTAAGGTAGAAAATTTTCCAAATATGGTAATGATGCAAATTGCATTGGAAATGGGAATCTTACTTACGGGTGAGCCTGATCCGCATGCAGTGTGCTCTACGTATAGTGGATTAGTCACAAATGAAACCCACTTTGCTTTGAAAAACACTTGGAGAAATTCAGCAGGTGCAGATGGATATAAGATGGTACGAGATCAGATAGTGACAGTCATAACGCACCAAGCAGCTAGTATTATTCAACACAATTTATTTAATAGTATTTCCAGTACTGCAACTCAGAATGTAGACGGACTTTTACAGCATGCTTTTTGGAAGGATCTTCCTCCACAAATACCCACAGGACTGAGAAGAATTTCTTTTCTCGCAAAAAACTGTAAAAAAGCACGGACTCTGGCGAGAAAAATGGCTTTAGCTATTCACGCGGGCGGACAAGCGAGAGGCCGACGGGTGAACGTACAGTGCGATAAAAGAGGTTTTCCTGCTATTTGGGAAATCTGTAAACAGCATAAGATTGAGCCTCAGAAAATTAAGTTTGTATAAGCTGAAGATTAAAAATAGGTTGGAGCTAAGTCTTTAGAATATTGCTAGAATACACTCATGGATTTAGTAAAAGACAAACAGGCGATCTACTCGGAAGAAAGTTTTACTCGCGTGAATCTGACTGGCCAAATAATGACGGGGAAGGAGTTTGAAAAATGCATCTTTGAAAAGTGTAGTTTCTTAGAAAGTACAATAAGCAAATGTAGGTTCATTGACTGCATCTTTTCTGATTCGATGTTGAGTGCAGTAAAATTCACTGGTTGTATCTTCCTTGAGACCGTTTTTAAGAAATCGAAGGTTATTGGCATTGATTGGTCTCAGACCGAGAAACTTCGTGGCTTACATTTCATACACTGTGAGCTCAGTCATTCCGGGTTTACTTTTACAAAACTGCCGAATCTTGTCATGAAAAATTGTACCGCCAAGGGTGTAAATTTTATGGAAGCCGATTGCACAGGTGCTGACTTTGAGGGCACAGATTTTGAAAACAGTATTTTCCAACAAACGAATCTTTCAGGTGCAAACTTTGTGCGTGCGTTTAATTATGCGATAGAC
>CALRGQ010000050.1 GCA_943357915.1 Candidatus Peribacteria bacterium | reverse complement strand
TGCATCAGCGGTTTACGAACCGCTGCTGCTACAAAAAAGGAGGACTCTTTATGGGAGCCCTCCTCTGATATCACAATAATGACCTCAATTAACGAACAGCGTCCTTGAGGGTCTTGCCGGCCTTGAAGGAAGGAACCTTCATAGCTGGGATGGAAATCTTCTGCGTTGGGTTGCGTGGGTTCACACCCGTGCGAGCCTGGCGCTTGGAAATACGGAATGTTCCGAAACCGGTGATCGTCACGTTCTGGCCCTTCTTGAGCTCCTTCGTGATGGTACCGATAAGTGCCTCGAGAGCGTCGGAAGAGGCGCGCTTGGTGATGCCGGCAGCGTCTGCGATGGCGGCGATAAGATCCTGCTTGGACATGGGGATCGGGGGTAAAAGAGATAAGATAGTTAGAATTCTACTCACAGAAACCTGATCTGCAAGCCAAAAATCAAAGAAGAATCACTTGATTTTGGCTTGCGGTCGTGAATGTGGCTTAGGGAAGCCAAGATAATCTCTATTGGAGATAGGTTTCGTAGCAGAGAGAGTTCTTGACAAATAATACTTAAATAGTATTGTAAAACTAATTTTCCTACTTCCAAAGATAGACGACTCAAGAATATGCAGCCAGATGAAGATCTTCACAGGGAACAACTATTAGATGGATCCGAAAAACTAGATGCACTTTTAGCAGGTATTGACGATACCTCTCCGTTCGCACCCCTAAAGAAAATACCAGAAGCATTCATTAAATGGCATGCTGAGCTAAGACCTAAATTACAAAAACAAAACAAGTTGCCACACCAAGATACTATTCGCACTCAGCTCATGGCCACGGTTGACGGCATAATTGCCGTACATGAGGCTGGTGATCATGCTGATCTTGCATCTCAACTGCTTCTTTTTGTAAGTAGATTCTCACCTGAAAAATATGGAAGTATGGGTGATGCCATGATGGAATCTATCCAGCGAGTCACGAACATGGCTGCGGCTCTTGTTTTCGATCCTAATGAAGCTAACGCTTCTGGCGATACTTTAAGAACAGATCTCGAAAATATTGTTGACAGCGAACGATTTTTTGAAGGTGGATATTCGGAATCAACTGTAAATCACATAGATCTTTTTATGGATATAGAAAGCGGCTCTTTCAGTGACATAAGAAGATATATTGGCGATATTCTTGTTTGGAATGATGGATCGCAATATACAATACCACTCCTTGGAATGTATCTACTTGATATCGGTGAACCTCGGCTTGCCCTATGGACTTACTCTCTCCGTACGGATCATCCACAAAGTACCTTCCCAACGTCACCAGCTGACTTTGAAGATCAATATTTAAGTCTGAGTCAGTGTTATAGAGACTTAGGGCATGCTGACCAGCAGGAACAATTTCTTCTAAAAGCTTCGGAGTACTGTGAAAGAGGACGAGGAATGGTTCTCAGGGAATTAGTGAATTTATACAAAACAAAAAACAATACTGAAAAAACTGCATTTTGGGAAAAAGAAGCAGAGAAATTTTGGACAGCTACTGGTAAGGCAGTAAGAGAAAGTTATAAAAGAAGACATCCTGATTCGTATGATGAGGACTTGAGAAATTCCTGAGGAATACAGAAAAATATCTATTTAATACCAAGAAGAGACGTCCTCCCTCAGCACTCTCTTTGACAAATCCCGCATCTTCCCCGATCCTCTTCGCTGACTATGAGCAAACATTTAGTGATCGTCGAAAGTCCGACCAAGGCCAAAACCATTAAGCGGTTCCTTGGTAAGGACTATGTTGTAGAGTCGAGCATGGGTCATATTCGTGATCTTCCGACGAGTGAAATCGGCATTGATACGGAGCATGATTTTGAGCCGACGTATGTCATCCCTAAAGAAAAAGCGACAACCGTAAAGAACTTAAAAGCTGCACTGAAAGAGGCGGATACGTTGTGGATCGCGACTGATGAAGACCGCGAAGGGGAAGCCATTGGCTGGCATTTGCTGGAAGCACTCAAAGTGAAGAATCCTGAGAAAGTGAACCGTATCGTATTTCATGAAATCACCGAAAGTGCGATCAAAGCAGCTATCGAGAATCCAAGGCATATCGACTACAAACTGGTTCACGCACAGCAAGCACGCAGAGTGCTAGACCGTTTGGTCGGTTACACACTGTCTCCGTTTTTGTGGAAAAAAGTGTATCGCGGACTTTCTGCTGGACGTGTGCAATCCGTTGCAGTCCGTTTGATTGTTGATCGTGAACGTGAGATTCAGAAATTTAAAGCCGAAGAATATTGGACGATTCAGGCTGACCTCAAGAAAGATAGTGGCGAAGAATTTTCAGCCGACTTTAAAGAAAAGAATGGCGAAGGCTTTGTGCCGCACTCAGAAGAAGAAGCAAAAAGCGTCGTCACGGACATAGAAGGTGCGCCGTTTGCGGTGAAGTCAGTCGATACCAAAGAACTCAAGAAAACTCCGCCGGCTCCGTTTACGACATCCACGTTGCAACAGGAAGGCGCCAGAAAACTTGGTTTTTCTGTACGGCAAACAATGGTCGTCGCGCAGCAGCTCTATGAAGGAGTCAGTCTTGGCAAAGGCGCCGGCACATCGGGTTTGATCACGTATATGCGTACCGACTCGGTGAACTTGAGTGAGAAAGCACTTGCGGACGTGAAGGAAACGATCGAAAAAAACTATGGCCGCGAATACGTGCTGGCCGCTCCACGCATCTACAAGACGAAGTCAAAAGGCGCACAAGAAGCACATGAAGCCATTCGTCCGACCGAAGTAAGCCGCACGCCACAGTCACTTGCTGATGTGCTGGATGATCAGCAACTCAAGCTCTACACGCTCATCTGGAACCGCACGATGGCAACGCAGATGGCAGCAGCCGAACTCAAACGCGTTGGTGCTGACATCGAAGTGAAGGGTCAGAAAAACGTCTACATGTTCCGTGCTACCGGGCAGACCGTACTTTTTGATGGATTCTTGCGCGTGTACTTTGAGGATAAAGATGAGGAACAGATCGAGAAAGAAAAAGCCGCTGGTGAAGCTGATGGTGAGAAATTCTTGCCGGAGCTGAAAGAAGGCGAAGCCCTGGAACTGGATGAGCTCAAAGACGAGCAACATTTTACGAAGCCGCCGCCACGGTACACAGAAGCAAGCTTAGTGAAGAAACTGGAAGAGGAAGGCATCGGACGTCCGTCCACGTACGCTCCGACGATCTCGACTATTCAGCAACGCGGATACATCAAGAAAGAAGGGAAACAGCTTAGTCCTGAAGATATTGCATTTACGGTGATCGATCTTCTTGCCGCACACTTCACCGATATTGTAGATCTGAAATTCACGGCTCGGATGGAAGAAGAATTGGATGACATCGCGGAAGGCAAAGTGGAATGGGTGCCGTTTATGCGCAGTTTCTTTGGACCGTTTAAGAAACTGGTCGATGAGAAAACCAAAGAGATCAAGAAAGAAGATGTGATGAAAGACCGTGAGCTTGGCGTCGATGAAGAAACCGGCTTGCCGATCGTCGTACGAACCGGCCGTTTCGGCGCGTACGTGCAGCTAGGACTGTGGGATAAAGAGAAAGGCAAGAAAGCCAAGCCCAAGGCAGCATCGCTCTTTAAAGAGATGAAGACAGAGACTGTCACGTTAGAGCAGGCGAAAGCTCTTCTGTCATTTCCCCGGGATCTGGGTAAAGATGAGCATGGTAACGCCGTCGTGCTGCATCTTGGACGTTTCGGACCGTACATCAAAGCCGGTGAATCAACTGCGTCGATCCCACCAGATCAGCATCCGTTCACGGTTGATCTTCCGATGGCGGTCGGCTTTTTGGCGGCCAAAATTCAGAAGGCAACCGCCGGTCCGCTCCGGACACTTGGCGAAGACCCTGAAACCAAAGGTGAAATTACCGTCAAAGACGGTCGCTTTGGACCATACGTGACTGATGGTAAGACGAACTGCTCGGTACCCAAGAGATTCGACGCTACGACGATCACACTCGCTGAGGCTGCTGAGTTACTCAAAAAGAAGCGCGAAGCGCCTCCGAGCAAGTGGAAGGGTAAGGGCGGGTGGAAGAAGAAGGGTGGGTAGGGACAGAAGGAGAGCAATAACCAGAAAATCCCTTGAGTTTACTGTAAAGTACAGGTATAATTTACTGTAAACCTATGCATGCCTTTCAAGCACAGATCCTGCTTCTTCTTGAGAAGCAACCGCAGAAGCCGAGTGTGCTCGCTAAAAAGTTGGGCATCAGCCGACAGTCGCTCCATGCGCATCTTCGCGCACTTCTTGAGAAACAAAAGATCGTGCGACATGGCACGTCGCCCCACGTTCAATACTCTGTTGCATTAAAAAACGCGCCCGCCACGAGAGTTTTGAAAGACTATACGTTTTGTCAGAAACATCTTCTTCCAAAATATCTCGATGAATTTTCGAGTCCTCTGGAACAATATCTGAATCACCCCAAGAACCAGAAAGCAGAAAAGCCTGAGGTGCTTCCTGATCTAGCTTTTCTTTTAGATTCCGCAGCCGTGTATTCCTCAAATATCGAAGGCAATACGCTCGATCTCAATTCATTCCTCAATAGCAGAATGAGCCCGAAGAAGCATCGGCCGAAAGAGGCGCAGGAGATAGAAGATCTTGTCTCGGCATATGCATTTGCACGAGTAAATAATCTGGATGAAAAACACATGCTGCAGGCACATACAATGCTCAGCCGACAATTCGTTGCCGCGACGAGACGGGGGATCTATCGTAAAGAACCAGTCGGTGTATTTTCTCAACAAGGCTTGGAATATATGGCAGTGGAGCCGCATCTGGTCGCAGACGAAATGCGTGTGCTCTTTACGATCGTTGCTGATCTTCTACAAAAGAAACACACCACTGCCGAGCGCTTTTTTTGGGGATCGTGGTTGCATCTGATGATCGCTCTGATCCATCCGTTTAGCGATGGCAATGGCAGAACTGCAAGGCTCTGTGAAAAATGGTTTTTGGCTGCAACGCTTGGAGAGAAAAGCTTCGGGCTGCCAACAGAAGAGCAATACTGGAAGAACCGTGCGTTGTACTACGCCACACTGAAATTAGGTGCGAATTATTGGGAGGTAGACATGAAGAAAGCATCGCCATTTTTTATACTGCTACCGCGAGTTCTCCTACGTACCTAGTTTCACTCCTGCTAACTTCACGGTACGATGCCGTGGCTTCGATCTTTCCACGTCCGTTTTCTGACCCTGTAGGCGCGTAGCTCAGTTGGTAGAGCACAGGTCTCCAAAACCTGGGGTCGTAGGTTCGATCCCTACCGCGCCTGCCAGAGTAATAACTCCCACAATTACTCGATAACAAAAATATCTCCGAACGGCCTCGTCGAAGTCCGCAGACGTAGACGGGCCGCGCCTGCCACTTGACTAAAATACTATTAATAGTAAAGTCTTATTTCTATGCCCATTTCCAAGTTCGTAGAGGCAGTCAGAAATAAGGATACATCTGAACTGTGTGCATCAGATCGTCGGCTTGCAGACAGTTTATTGCAGACACTCGATCAGATATCAATTGAATTCCATTCAGAAATCTTTGACCTGCTCGAGCGCATTCTGAATGTGAATGATTTTTCACATCTTTTGACGACGCTGATCGGTTTGCGTAGAGAATATCTCGTTCCATTTATCGCCTATGCTACGGGAAATACTGAAGCAACATTTTTAGATGAAGAATTGAATCGGAACAAGGATCTCCAACGTGCTTTTGAAATTGCTGCTGAGGCATACTGGAGCCCACTACGAGATGACATCAACAACCTTCGGGAGCAGAGGGAATCGCACGAAGAAGAGGATACAAACTCCTAGAAAAACATAGGCAAGGACGTTCTGATAACGTTAAGAATGTGCTGCCACATTGCTTGCTGTATACTCATATGTACTATGAATCGCTTTGACCTTGCCTGTGCGCTTGCCAAACAAGGGGGAGAGATTTGCTTGAAGTGGTTTGGAGGAAATAACACCGTCATTGAAAAGAGTGAAACAGATGTCGTTCTCACGGCTGATCTCGAAGCAGAAAAATTCATCCTGGGAGAAATCCGAAAGCATTTCCCAGACGATGCGATTCTCTCTGAAGAAGCTGGCGAGACTGGCAAGAATTCATCTGTGCGGTGGATCGTTGACCCGCTCGATGGAACGGTGAACTTCAATGCAGGCATTCCCTTCTTTTGCTGTGCAGTGGGGGTAGAACAGGACGGAACGATGATCGGCGCGGCTGTTTACGATCCCATCACGCAGGAACTCACTACGGCAGAGCGTGGCAAAGGAGCATTTTTGAATGGCAATAAAATTCATGTGTCACCAAACAAAAATCTTCGCGCATCCTTGATCTCTTCCATGAGTCGTTTCCAGGATGAAACGGCGCAAGAACAGGGCATGAAGGATTTTCGAAACATTCTTCGTTCTTGCAGATCGATCAGGATTCGGGGCTGTACCATGCTTGATTTATGCCAAGTTGCGCGTGGTGTTTTTGATGGTTTTATCAAGATTTACGGTGCCTACGAAGACTGTGCAGTCGGAACATTAATAGTAGAAGAGGCAGGAGGACACATATCTGACTATGACAATAATCCGTGGGGGCCGAATTCAAAAAACATCGTAGCTTCAAACGGGGCTGTACACGCGGCCTTGCTCAAGGCTCTTGGAGGATAGGTGAACACAACAAGAAATTCTGATGATGTTAAGGATGGGCTGCCATTGTCATAAATTCTCTTGCAACGTTCTAAGCGAATAGATCCCTTGTGTAAGCCATTATTCCTCACGAAGCATTTGAAGTATTTGACGGGGTTTTGTGGTCGGAATACTGTCAGAGCATGGGTCATGCAAAAGAACCAGCTACGGGTAGACAAGGCAGTGAAGAGCCTCATCTGAGTGGTAACAACAAAACTCAAAGCTGCATTGACGCAATCCAAAGAGAAATATCACTCACTACTAGATCAAATTATTGGGTAGTATTTTCGATAGTTGGATTATTTGACAGGAGAACTGTCGAAAATGCAGTAATAACTATGAATGAAAACCACCCCGAAAAGAAAAACCCCCTTGCAGCTATTGTAGCAAAGGAAATTGCAAGCATGCCAAAGGCGGAAGAGACAACTGAAGATGCCTTAGAGATACCTGAAAATTTAGTAGAATAACTCTTCTATCCTTTGACCCACCGATACCCGTAGGTAAAAGTGCTTGATTCTAGCTACGACTTTTTGCCTAAGAACCAATGATAAGCGAGTGGCTAATGCTTGTTCTGTTGACGTATAAACTAAGAAGTATGATCATTCACCGCCTATGGCAGAATTATATCCTACAGGGATCGACGTAAGTAAAGCGGGAGAATCCTCCTCCATGCAACCCTCATGGAAAAGTGTCTTGGCGAGAGTAAGCTACCTTTTTATTAATGCCCGCGCTGGGCTAGGGGCAGCATTCTCTGGAAGTTCGCAACAACGTCCTGCCACTGTACAAAAACCAGCTCCTATTACGAGGCTGGAAGATCTAGATACTTTCGTTGATGCTAACTGTACTACGAGAAACTCAGCTGATTTTATAGTTCGTGAATTGAGAGATGCGATTATGAGAGCGCTCAATGGGGGAATTACTAAAGAACAAATGGCTGCTTATTTCAATCGTATGCGTGCGAATGATTTATTGATGCAGGCAATACTCCAAGATCTCCAAGTAACCTCATGTGTTGCTTATATGACAGATCAGTGTCACCAAGCATCTATCATTATGGATGTATACGCACTTGTTCAAACGTATCCTCCTGCAATAGTAGATCTAGCCATCGAAAGATTGCGCACTGAAGGACAGTATGAACTCGCTAGACATATAAAGTATGAGCTCGCTCAAATAGCGACCAATACCCCCGTTTAGCGGACAAGAGCCCTGTAACCCCAAGCAGCGATCAAGCCACCGGCAATAGGCCCGAGAACGTAGGCAAGTGATACGGAACCGATGCCAAGCGCGACAGCTGGATTCACGACACCGTTACTCTGCGCCGATGCTGCAAGAACGCCGAGGGCGAGTGACGTACCGATGGTAAGCCCTGATGCTGGGGCTGGAGCTTTTCCGTGCACCACGGACGAAACGCCGAGCACGAGGATGGCAGCGCCGACCGCTTCTGCAACTGCGATCATCGGGGTGTTTTCAATGACAACAAAAAGATTCGTCCCGAGGAGTGCATCACCGGCAAGAAACGCAATGAACCCTCCGATAAACTGAGCGACCAAATATGCACCTGCATCTTTTGGTGAAATTTTTCCGATACTGGCGAGTGCAATTGTCACTGCTGGATTTACATGTGCACCGGAGATAGCTCCAAACAGATAGACGATGAGACCGAGTGTTAGACCCGCAATCACCGGAGTCGGAACCGGTAAGTTGCCACCGACGCTGAGGTGAACCATGAATGCGAGCAGAAACGTGCCAACGAGTTCGGCTGAGTATGCTCGGTAATTGATTTTGCTTTTCATGAGGAGTGGAGGGAATTAGACGCATCATACTCCATCTCAATGACAGTTGTAAAAACTTGCTGCCGCACACGGTCCTCATCCCAGCTCTGTGGTATCGTCACATCATGGCATACGATGTTTTCTCTAAAAACGGCCAGATACTTCCCGCAACTGAGGCCGTCATGCCGCTTGCAAACATCGAGTATGCGTATGGTTTTGGCGTGTACGAGTCGGTCCGGGTTGTGAAAAGTACGCCATTATTTTTAACCCAACATCTGCAGCGGCTGATGGCATCTGCAAACGTCATCGGACTGCAGCATGTTTTTGACATGG
>CALRGQ010000049.1 GCA_943357915.1 Candidatus Peribacteria bacterium | reverse complement strand
GTCGCTAAAGCCGCGGGATCCAAAGTACTTGCGATCGTGAATACCGAAGGCTCGTCTATCGCTCGTTCGGCGGACTACACGTTACTCATTAATGCAGGACCGGAAAAAGCTGTTGCATCTACAAAAGCAGCTACCGGCCAAATGGCAGTCTTGCTTCTGATCGCACATGCAGTTGCCGGCAAGCTGAACGCCGGACGATTGCTGCTGCAGGAAACCGGCGGGCAGATCAATGACATGTTGAATCCGCGGTATATGAAGCACGTCCAGAATGTCGCAGACGCCATTCATGCGCATGACAACATGTACATCATCGGCAAAGGCTGGAATTATCCGATGGCAATGGAAGCGGCGATCAAAATTCAGGAAGTGAGTTACATTCATGCCGAAGGTTTTGCCGCAGGTGAACTGAAACACGGTCCTATTGCGCTGATCGAGAAAGGCACACCGTGCATTGCACTGATGGGCAATGATGAATTCACAAACGACATGCTTAGTAATATCTCAGAACTCAAAGCACGTGGCGCACTCATCATCGGCATCGCGCCGAAGAAACATGACGTCTTTGATCATTGGATCAAAGTACCAGATGCAGGTGCCGCCCAGCCGATCGTGAATATTATTCCGATCCAGATTTTGGCTTATCTACTAGCAGTTATGCGGGGTCGGGATCCGGATATGCCACGGAATTTGGCAAAATCAGTGACTGTAAAATGACAATATATTTGAACGAGAGCGCGATGCTTCGCGCGGGTAAACCAGAAATGCTCTACATAAAAACCAGAGATTCTTCGCGCGGATATAAAAGACATGTTTCATGTAAAAAAATAGATTTACTTCGCACGCATAGACAAGACAGGCTAGGTAATACTCAAATATCCGCGGCGCTCGGGAATATTCGTGGCAATATTTAAATATCCGCAACTTCCTGGAATATCCGCGGCAAGCATGCCGCTCTCGTATCATAATTTTGCTCCCACGTTCTAACACAGTCAGGAACGTCATTCATCTTACCAGAAAGCCAAAAATCACCTGATGTCATATTTGATATGTGTATTGCTGTTTTGTGCAGCAGTTACAAAAACTACTGTGTATATATGTCTCAAAGGCGTCCCATTCAAAACCAGCAGCTTATGTTTGTCACAACGAATACTCGTGATCGGGAGCCGGTCTTTTACGATCAGGTCTATGCTCGCGAAGCGGTAGAAAGTCTATATCGCGTTCAATGTTTCCATCCTTTCTTTCTGTATGCATTCGTCATCATGCCGGATCATTGTCATTTTCTTTTGTATGTTACTGAGCATGCTTCCATCTCCCGATTGATGTATGCCTACAAAAGATCGGTGAGTTTTGAAATTGGAAAACCCCTCTGGCAACCGAGATTTTATGTAAAGATTGTCCAGGACAATATTGAAGCAGTCATTCGGTATATTCACATGAATCCAGTTAAAAAAGATCTTTGCGAAAAACCTTCTGATTATCCGTGGTCATCGGCCTCCGGGAGATGGGATACTTCTGATCTGCCATCATAACCGCGATATGTAACCACAATATCCAACCGCGCGAAGCATCGCGCTCTCATGTCATATTTTTGCCTCGACGAACCAGAGCGGCATGCTTGCCGCGGATATGAATGGATTGCCGCGGATATTCCAGGGAGCCGCGGATATGTATGACATTGGATAATCACTTCTCATCCGGCGGAATTCCATAATAATCAAACAAAAACTGTGCGATGTCTTTAAAGAGCGGCGCTGCGGATTTGGATCCGAAGTCATCTTTTTTTGGCCGATCTAGCTTCACGAGAATCACAAATTTCGGATGATCCGCTGGTGCGTAGCCCGCATAGGTTGCAATCGTAGAGCCGGTGCCGGATTCGTATTTGCCACCCGGACCGGCAATCTGTGATGTACCGGTTTTGCCTGCAATACGGTGGCCGTTTACTTTACCGGCCTTCGCAAAACCAAACTGCGCCGAATGCACGAGCATTGCAGTAATCGTCGAAGCAGTTTCGGGCTTGATGACTTGTGCCACGATCGTCGGCTGTCTTTTATCGATCGTACCGTCCGCATGTTCGATTTGATCTACGATCGTTGGGCGCATGAGCTTGCCGCCGTTTGCGAGCGCGGTGTACGCGGTGATCATCTGAAGCGGAGTCGTCGTAATTCCCTGACCGAAAGACCGTGTTGCCGTCTCTGTGACGTCCCAACCGCTCCATGGCTCTAAGTCCCCCGGCTGTTCATTATCAAGCTCGATGCCAGAGATGCGACCAAAACCAAATTGTTCGAGCGCCGAACGAAAGAGCTTTCGGCCTAATTTCTGGCTTACCCAGGTCATGCAGGTATTGATGGAGAAATCGATGCAGTCAACCATTGTCGATATTCCGTAGTACGTATTGAGTGCATTCTTGATGGTTCGGTCGGCGATTTTCACTGCACCGGTGTCGTTGTAGATATCAAGCGGCGACACTTCTCCTTGGTCAATTGCGATAGCCATGGTCACAGACTTCATGACCGAACCTGGCTCATACACTTCCTGCACATTGCGGTTCACATACGAACCAATACCAATGTTGTTTTTGTATTTGAGCCACACACCTTTGTGAATGGTTGGAAAAACTTCACGTCGGTTATTATCCCCAAGATACATATAATAACGGCTGATACTCGGGAGCTCGTACAGTGCTTCAAATTCCTTGAGCTTATCTTGAATTTCCGGGCTGAGGCGAGTGCGGCCTTCTGGTTCGATATCCGGCACATATGCTTTGACGACGCGGGCATTTGTTTCCGGATTGAAAACCTCAACGACGATTTGTTTTTCGCGATTTGGATCAATGACAATCGGTTCTTTTTCGTAGACAGCAGCATACGAGTTATTGTCAAAAAGTGGTGCGTTTGCCATCGCGACAATTCGCCCCGTGTAGGGGTCAATGATAATGACCTGTCCGCTTTCTGCATCGACTTTTTTCACCATAGCGTCCAGAAGTTCTTCCACTTTGGATTGAATGAAACGATCGATGGTCAGCGTGATTGTTGACCCATCTCGTGGATCGATAAATTTCTGATCTGATGAGACGATCTGTCCTCCGAACGGGTCAGAGACTGACGCGATCGAACCTTTTTGTCCACGAAGAACTGAATCGTACGTGCGTTCGATACCGTACTGAGGTTCGGATTGAGTATTAATGAATCCGATCACATGTGAGGCAATCCGGGTGTCGGGATAAAATCTCCAGTGCTCGGGGATCATCGCAACTGCGCGGAATGCATCATAGGCTTGGGCTGATGTTTTACCGTTTGGATCCTTCGCGGCTTTGACTGCAGCTTCCTTCGCATGCTTCACCTTGAGTTCACGGATCTTGCGTGAAAGTTCGGGCGGAAGACGACCCATGACCGGTACGTATCGAAGAGGCCGCTGCAGCCTACGGTTTTTAAGGACACTGGGGTCTTGTTTCAGCACCGGAGAAAGCAGCCGTGAAATGTCGCCGATAGCCGACTGATCAACGAGATCAGGATTTGTATACACCAATTTTTGAGCATCGTTCACATAAATCCCTGGAATGCGCATGTTCACCACATCGGCAATTTGTTTTTTATTCGCGCTGTAGAGTAGCGGCACGAACGTGACTGTTTGTCTGCGAATACGATCCTCAATGTAGCGTGCAAATTGTCGCTTTACCTCGGTGATATCAGGTAGCGGAGAGGAGTCGCCAGTTAGAGCCAGAGCACCGGTGAGGATCATCACAGTTGCGCCGGATCCAAAGCCGCTCTCCACGATTTTCACTTTTGCGAGTGGATCAAATGCCGGGCGGTAAAATTGGATGAGTTCATTCGGGCATGCATTCGTTCCCTTCCGACATGCAATATCGAAAGCCTGTGTGACCAAAATTTCTGACAGTTCATCAGAGATCTCGGCGTGATCACCGGGAATGATGAGTGGATCTATATAGAGAAGGTCGAGCGTTGTATTGGTCGCGAGGATACTGAGCTCTCCGGTTTTACTGTTACGACTATAGATTTCTCCACGTTTTGCTGGGAGCTCGACGCGGCCATATTGTTGTTCCTGAGCTCTACGACTGTATTCTGCGCCGTTCATCACTTGCAATTCGATCAGCCGACCCACGATGACTAAACAAACGAAAATCAGTATCCCGTGCAGCACAAAAATACGCTGCTCGAATGAGCGACGTTTCTGAGTTTCCGATAGTGATCCGATCCGTGCGTGCACGGGCGACAGACTAGCACAGGATCCGGGCACTTTGCCTCGTAAAATCCTTAATTTTCTTTTTACCGCACGATGATATCTTCCCTCGCTTGGCCCGTGCCGATAAGACGCACGGGGACTTTTGTGAAAGTCTCGATGAATTCGATGTATTCACGTGCCTCTGTTGGGAGCTTATTCCAATCACGGACTCCCTGAGTCGATGTTTTCCAGCCCTTCATCACTCGGTACTCCACGGTTCCCGCTGCATTTTTACCGATGCCAACAGGGATTTGTTCCTCTTCGTCGAGTACATCGAGTTTTGTGAGATTGAAACAGGAAAATCCGTTCACATATCCTGCGTACATGACGTCCGGAAGATGAAGCCAGCCGCACCGACGGGGGCGTCCGGTCACGGAACCGTACTCCCCTCCCCTTTCTCGCAGTCTGTCACCGATAGGACCAGCCTCTTCTGTCAGAAATTCACCACTGCCGACTCGTGTGCAATACGCCTTAATGACACCGATGCACGATGAGAGAGACCTTGGTGGCATTCCAAGACCTTGCAGTGCTCCTGATGAGGTCGTAAAACTGCTTGTAACGTATGGATACGTACCATGGTCGAGATCCAGAAGTGTAGCCTGCGCGCCTTCGATAAGAATGGTTTTCTTCTCAGACAAGAAGCTGTGCATGAGTACCGGCAGTGATGGGACAATGCGGTGCAAAAGCTGCGTACGAGCGTCTGCAATATTTTTTAGTTCCGTGTCGAGGTCGACGATGACGCCATACTTCTCCTGTACATCCTTTGCGCGGGCAGTGAGTTCGGATTTTAGATCATCCTTAAGACGCTCTATACGAATACCCGAGCGGGCGGCTTTATCCATATATGCGGGACCGATACCTTTTTTTGTAGTACCAATACCGTTCTCGCGTTTCTCCTCCATGGCAGCATCGATTGCTTTATGAAAATCAAAAACGATGTGTGCACCAGAAGAAATAAGGAGCCGATCGAGAATCTCGACACCGGCGGCTTTCAGAATATCAATTTCTTCCAGAAGTGTCGGGAGATGAATAACCATACCCGAACCAAGAACGACAGGCTTTCCTTCATGCAGACAGCCCGATGGAAGCAGACGGAAAACATGCTTTTTGCCGCCAACAACGATCGTGTGTCCAGCATTTGCCCCCCCGCATGCACGGGCAAGAACATCAAAATGTGAGCCTAAAATATCAGTCATCTTGCCTTTACCTTCATCTCCCCACTGTGCGCCGATGATGGCTGTGACTGTGCCGAGATCTTTAAGGAGGGTTTTCATATAGGAAGAATACCACACCGTCCGATTCACATCACCCCAAGCAGCCGCTTTACGATCACCGCCTGTTCGGTTCGCAGTTCCAGCGCAATACCTAAGCATTGCGGATTCTCGGCTGCTGAACGTGCAAGATCCATCAGGACGTCCATGCCGTCTTTTCCCGAAAATAGTGCTTCGTGAGGCTCATGCTCTAGGACGTCTTTCTCAAGCTTTGTTCCTTCCGGAATATACGGAGGATTGCTCATAACATAAAATGGCTGATGCATGGCGCGCACAAAAGCCGGCCCGTCACCGAGCGCAGTGGCCACATCGAGTGAGTACTCAGAGAAATTTTCTTTCGCAACATTAAGCGCGTCTTCTGAGATGTCGACTGCTAAGATCTTTTCTTTTCTCCCTTCTAGTGCGAGTGTAGCAGCGATGCAGCCACTGCCGGTGCCAACATCAATCAGAATTTCAGGTGTGCCGGATGCGAGCGGAACGCATAATGCAGTGATACCGGTATCAATGTCTTTTTCGATCAATCTGGGTTTTTGGAAAAAATCGAGCGCACAAGTGACAAGTTCTTCTGTTGCCGGCCTTGGAATAAGTACATCTCGCGTGACGATGAACTTTCTACCAAAAAATTCTTTCTCGCCGGTCATATACGCAATTGGCTCGCCTTTTCGTCGCCGCGCTGCGAACTCTTCGTATTTCTTGATATCGGATCCACTGAGTGGCTGATCATCATGCGTTATCAGCCATGACCGTGGCCGCCCAAGAACATGCGCCAGCAGCACTTCTGCTTCTAGTGATGGCAAACCCGATGTTTTAAGGATTTCACGGATGAGCATAATAAGACGTACCGTACCTACCTTACCTTTCCTACCCCCCTTACCTATATACTACTCGTAGTTTTCTACCTCTATCTGCCATGTCCACCGTAGGTCTCGACTGCCGTTTCGCTTCCGCTCTCGCTGGGCTTGGGACGTTCACCCGCAATCTTGTACACGAACTGACCGCACGTGATGATGATTGGTCCTATGTTTTGTTTGTGAAGTCCGAGCATGAAGAATGGATTCAGAAACTTTCGCACACAAAAAATCTAGCTATTCGTGAAGCGCCATTCACGCATTACTCATTTCAAGAACAGACCGAGTTTCCGAATATCATTCAGGATGCTGAGTGTGATCTTTTTCATAGTCCGCATTTCAACGTTCCCCTCTTCTGTCCGGTGCCGTTCACGTCCACAGTGCACGATTTAATCTTGCATCGATTTCCGAACGAAGCAGCATTTGCAAAACGAATGGCATACCGATTTGTTATGAGAAACGCACTCAAAAAATCCAAGCATGTCTTTGCCGTAAGCGAATCAACAAAGGCTGAGATTCGGTCGTATTATGGATCCCGCATTGAAGCAAAAACAACGGTGACATATCCGGGTGTGTCTGATGTGTTTCAGCCGCAAAGTGAAGTGATACAGGAAGAAGTAAAAGTCAGATATCGACTGGAAAAACCTTTTCTTCTGTATATAGGCAACTGCAAACAGCACAAGAACGTCGGAATGCTCATCGATGCTTTTATTCAGGCTCAGCTTCCGGGGATCGAGCTCGTTCTCGTGGCTGGCGGTATAGAATGTGCGGCTTTTGGTAAACGAAAGAATATTCGTTTCATGCAGTCCGTTCCACTGGAAGATCTTCCAGCATTATATTCAGCATCACTTGGCTGTGTCACTGCAACGCTGATGGAAGGGTTTTGTTTGCCTTTAATCGAAGCCATGGCTTGCAAAACTGCGGTAGTAGCGACGAACACTGGTCCGATCCCCGAAGTCTGCGCTGAGCACGCACTACTGGTAGAACCTTCTGTGACGGGGATTGCAGAAGGCATTCGGATGCTGGTTCTGGATCAGTCTATTCGCAGCTCTGAGAAGCTCACTGCTGCCAATCGTTGGGCTCAGCGGTTCTCCTGGAAGGTTACTGCAGCACAGACGGCGAGTGTGTTCAAAAGTATTCTTGAGCCCGAAGGTCACAAATAGCCTTGCACGGCTTTTCCGAGTCATCTACACTTGTCCGGCTTCTTCTATAAAACCACATCATGCTCGTTATCAGACTTCAAAGAACCGGCCGTGAGAACACTCCTTCCTACCGTATTGTAGTTTCGGAGAAGACTCGCAGTGCCAAGAAAGGCCAGCATGAGATCCTCGGACACTATTTGCCGAGCCGTGAAACTCCGGTTTTCGAGTGCAAAACAGAGCGCGTAGCGTACTGGGTCAGCAAAGGCGCACAGCCAAGTGATACGATCGCTCGTCTTTTGAAGCGTCACAGTGGGATGAAAGAGATGGACAAATTTATCGTCCGTTATGCCAAGCAGAAGCCTCGTAAGGAAGTGCCCGTAGAAGCCGCTCCAGTTACTGCTGCAGCTACTCCTGAGGCTGCCGCACCTGTAGAAGCACCGGCTGCTGCGTAGTTTTCCGATAGACGTGACAATATCCTCTGTTTCAAGGTATTCTCTTTTTGTTATGACAGATCCGACACCGACCGAGGGCGCTCTCCCCGGATACGAATTCATTAAGACGGTCCTCTCCATGCTTGTGGAGGATAAGGATCAGTTAGTGGTGGAAGGGAAAGTTGATGAGCTTGGTGTCCTTATTACCGTGAAAGTCAGTGACCGTGACATGGGCAAGCTCATCGGAAAGAGCGGCCAGACAATCAAATCTGTCCGCACACTTCTGCGTGTGATCGGTGGTGCGAGCAATCAACGTGTTAATTTAAAGGTCTTGGAGCCAGAGAAAGCTCCAGCATAGTTTCTCTCTGTTTCCTTCCTCTCTCTTATGATTCGCGACCTCATCGAAAACGGTTCCATTGTCGAAATCGTTGCCACCATCATTGCGTTCGCGCTGATAGTCGCTTCGGTCCTCAGCCTTTTTTACATCATCATCGGAGGCATCACGTTTATCCTCTCGGCCGGAAACGAAGAGAAGATTAAGAAAGCAGTTCACACGGTTCGATATTCGATTATCGGTCTGTTCGTCAGCTTCCTCGCTTTCTTCTTAGTCGCATGGATCGCCAGACTTTTGGAGGTACCGTTTGAATTATCGTTTGGATCAATTCTTGATCTCATGGGTCAGTTATTTGATTCACTGAAGTAATACGCAATTCTTTGGCTCTTCGCGGAATCGAGTGGGTAAATCAAAGAATCTCATTGCGGAATTTTGTCTAGCTGAAGCCTGAAAACTGGATTCCGACAGATGAAAAGTTCGTGCAGAATAACTTCATGCCCAAAACCCATGAGCTTCGCGATGCATTTCG
>CALRGQ010000048.1 GCA_943357915.1 Candidatus Peribacteria bacterium | reverse complement strand
CCTGACCTTAAATCATGATTCCTTTGTACGGTTTCTGCGTCAGTCATTGCCTCCGCTTGTGCACCGTGAAAAGCCTCCACCCACACAACTCCGACTCTTTTCACCTCCGACGCTGCTGAAGCTGGTTTGAAAACTGGGGTCTATTCAGTGGTGGAGGTAACCGCTCACTACCCATCACGAAAGAAAAGACTTATTTGCCTTTCCCCCGCCTCACCCCCGGCCCCTCTCCCGCTGAGGCGGTAGAGGGGAGCTCTGTTGTTATCGACAACAAAGTTTGTTGCATCACTCCAAAGGTTCCTTTCTCCTTCCATCAGGGAGAAAGGTGGCGCCTCAGCGCCGGAATGAGGCGGACGTTTGGGGTAGTGAGCGGTTACTGGTGGACATGCTGAAGAAAAGTTTACACCAATTGGAGGAGCAGATTTTCGGCTGGGCAGAGCAGATAACCGACATTTCCCATTATCATAGAAGAATCACATCCTGCGCTAAAAATGTATGAAAGATTTCTTCCTGAGAGACGTCATCTATTCATACGGTCATCAATGATAGTTGATTCCTAAACTATCTATCGCTACAATCATTACTCATTACCCTCACTCACTCATGACAAAGATCATCGATGCCCTCAACTGGCGCTACGCAACAAAGAAGTTTGATGCGACGAAGAAGCTCACAGACGTACAGCTCAAGGATCTCCTCGAGGCTCTCCGCCTCACACCTACATCGTACGGGCTTCAGCCATACAAGTTTATCGTCATCACCGATCCTGCTCTCCGAGAAAAAATGAAAGCAGTCTCCTGGAACCAGGTACAGATCACTGATGCATCGCATCTCATCGCCATCTGCAGTATGAAGTCGATGGATCCGACGTATGTGGATCTCTTCATCGCAGACATCGCCAAAACCAGAAGTATCAGCACAGATTCACTGAAGGACTATCGAGACATGATGCTTGGAAGCATCGCAGGACAAACGCCAGAGGGGCTATCAGACTGGACGAAACGCCAGAGCTACATCGCTCTCGGCACACTCCTCGTCGCAGCAGCAGACATGAAGATAGACGCGTGTCCGATGGAAGGCTTCGATGGAAGCAAGATCGATGAACTTCTCGGCCTCACGACGACGAACTTTAGAGTCGCTTCTCTCTGCCCCATCGGCTTCCGCGCGAGCGATGATGCGATGGCAAGCATGAAGAAAGTACGCTTCCCACTGGAATTGCTGGTGGAGTATAAGTAGATTTTTTTCTGCACATAAAGTTTTTTCATCGCTTCCGCCCTCGGCTCCAGCGAGGTAAGGGCAGGCAGGCAGGCTTACACCATCTTGAACAGCGTATTTTTGGCTGGGCGGGGCAGATGAACTAGCTCTCCATTAGCGTTTTCTCAGTCTCCCTTTGCGATACTCTTCGATTGCCTCCTTTGTTGTGTACCATATTCGCCCACGTTTCACTGCGAAGATTCGTCCTGTGCGAGCCAGAAGGTTGATATATTTCTGACTGTAGGGCGTTTTCTTGCTGACATCGGCGAGAGTGATAAGCAACCCTAATTTCTCTTGGGAAAATGTTCGTAGATAGAGATCGAGTGTTCTCTCGACAGCTTGTGCAAGAAAAAGTACAAGCGGTACAGAATCGCCATCATCGGCTTTCTCCAGCACGTCATAATATTTCTTCCGGTCATGCTTGAGAATAATGGCAAGAGGGAAGCCTTTGCGCATAAGAACGACATTCATGAGTAGGCGTGCAGTGCGACCATTGCCATCGAAGAATGGGTGAATGGCGGCAAGTGTGTGGTGGAGGACTGCGGCCAGTTCAACCGTGTGGAGTTTCCCATCATTTTTTTTGAGCCACTGGATTAAGTTCGTCATCCGTCTCGGTACATCGAGAGCGTCCGGTGGCATATGCTTGGCTCCTCCAATGATCACTGCACCGTTCCTGTATCTCCCCGCCCATTCCTTCTCAGTTTCCCGAACGACAAGCTGATGGAATTGTCGGATGAGTTGCTCGGAAATTGTGCAGCGTTTCTCCGAGATGAGTTCATATAAAAAATCGAGTGCCTCTTGATGGTCTTTTGCTTCGAGATGGTCCTTGAGAGGCTTTCCTTTGATAGTCATTCCTTCATGAAGCACAAGCCATGTTTCGCGCAGCGTGAGACTATTTCCTTCAATGGCATTCGAGTTATAGGTCATTTCGATCTCCAATTGCCCGCGCAATTTCTGCACGTGCGCAGCGCTGAGCGGGCGCAACTTGTTGAGCTTTGCAAGTTTTTCATCGAGCCGTTTTCGGATTTGAGGATCTAAGAGTGTCATATTCTTATTATGGCATGATGATGTAAATAAAGCCATACCATATTAAGAAAATTGCAATAGAAAGAGTGATTGGCTTGCCATGAGCGAAGCGCATCAGCGCTGAGTCGAATGGTGAAAAGGATTCGAAATGAGTGGAACCAGCTCAGACCAATTATCTCTAATTGGTCGTCGATTCTTTAAAAAGTCATGTGGCGCGGACTCACAATGTACTCAAAAGTTCCAACGCTTCACGCGTGCTTGTGAAAGTCGGAATTTTCTTATCGCGGCCAAATTCAACAAGTTCAGGTATTCTTGGATCAACGTAACGATGCCAATTGTTGTCTGATCCTACAAAACCAAGTCCCACACTTTCGCCCCTGATATGGGGTGCGATGTCCGGATCTGTTCTGGCGATACCAAGCCTGCTCCCGATGCTATCTGTAAACATAAATTCCCGTCCGATAGTGAGGACAGGAGTGATGTCCTTTACAGCATCAATTAAATTAGTAATTTCTGTCGTCGGGAGCAATCCTTCCGGAAGAATGGGTCTCATGAGTACTCCGGCAGCTATGTCGCGATTGCGTAGTCCTTGCAAAGTACGGATGCGATCTTGCGGTGTAGAAGTTTTTCCTTCCAAGTCAGTCCTCTGCTTGTTTGTAATGATGGAAGTAAGAACGAGGAGCTTTTTTCTGCTCTCTCTCATCCTTTGATCTATGTTACGTAAGGCATCAAGCGTTGCCTCTGATAGCGCAATACGCGTGGAGAAGGAGACATTGGTACCGAACTGAGCGAGCCACTGTATCTTATTAATGCCGAACTGCTCGTCTAAAAATAGTTCCTGCGAACAGGAAGAATTAATGGAATGTACTGAATCGCCAACGGTACGTAGTGTTTCTTCTATGCGCTCTTTTGCCGTAACGAGATCGATCACACCTTTCGCTGCTCTTGCTCTGTAAAACTCGTGTGTAGCTGTCGCGAAACAAAATTTGCAACCCAAATTACATGCTTTTTCATCTTTGGTATCTACTAGGATTCGACGGTCAAAAATAGGAAGGGTTTCTGACATTATTTTATAATAATGTTTTTAGTTATTGTGTCAATCGGGCTGCGGTGAATTCTGCCCCAAAGTGCACTATCCGTGAGAATTGCTACATCAGTCGTATGGCAGAGCTACGCGGGGGCACATTTCGCTGTGGCAGCAAAAATAAGCGCATGGTGTAACCACGCGAAACTCATCCGCAGATGAGCGAAGTGTGGTGGAGATGCCGGGAGTTGAACCCGGGTCCAACGTGTATCACGAAGGTCTGTACGATCATGTTCTTCTCATTTCTTCCGCCTAGTAAGAGAAGAACAGAGAAGAAGGCGGAAGTGATGACGCTTTAGTCAGGAATCCGTCACGTCAGTCGGAATCCAACCTCGCTAGTGACGTTTCATCTCTCCAGCGAGGATCAAGAGAGAAACGCGGTCCGAATTGAATCAGACCTTAAGCAGCCATCGCTAGCGGTGCGAAGTCAAAGGACAGAGCCCTAAGACCGTCGACTGCTTTGCGAGCGGATGCAAGTACATTGCTTTTGGCAGATGTGGTTTGCAACGGTGGGTAACGGGAACCAGAGCAATCCCGGATCGAGACACAAGCGAGACAGAATCACGCTGTCGAAGCCTGTCATCCCCAATGTTTTCAGAGAACGAGCAATCATTATATCACAAAAAAGTGTTATTTTTGGTTTTTCTCAGACAAATTTTACAACACATGCTTCATCACCCAATTCACCACTCCCAGGATCAAACTCACCAGAATCCACCCCGTGAGGCCGCCCATGATACTGAGCACCACGATGTTTGGGTCCATCTTCAGCGAGATCTCGTAAATGACGTACAAGAAGAACGCATTCACGGCGATGGTCGTAAAGAGTGTGAAGAGTAGACGAAAGGGGAACGTAATGATGGCCAGCAGCGGCCGCACGAACATGTTCATGAGCGTGAGCAAACTTCCGATGATGACATACGCCGCAAGTCCGCCGATCACGGAAAAGTACGAGGGTAGGTACACATTCAGCGCCCAGATGAGCATGACGTTGATCAGTGCTTTGATCGCAAGTTTTAGCGCCGGTGACATTGATGAGGTTTCGGACATATGTGGATTATATCTTACTATCAGCCTTCGAGACGACCTACGCTCCGCTTCGGTCTCCTCAGGCTGACAGCGACTGGGCGTCTCGAAGGCTGATACGACTGGGCTCCTCAGTCTGACAGTCCTGTTTTATGTATTTCATGTTGCTGTGTCACTTCGAGTAGCACCGCAGCGCGTATCGTTACTGTGTCACTTCGAGTAGCGCCGCAGCGCATATCGTTGCTGTGTCACTTCGAGTAGCACCGCATCAGCGGGGCGTATCGAGAAGTTACCTCTTCTCCAGCGCAATCATCACACTCACGTCCCCAAGATCAGCTTTTTCGCTCTTGCCGTCATTGTCTTCTAAGACAGATCGGGTTTCTTCCAGCACCAGTGCGCCATGCGTTTCCATAATGTTGTCCGCGCCTTTGAGACTGAGCTTTACGGTATCTGTGAATTCTAATCCGGCGTCTTTACGCATTTGTTGGATCGCTCGGATGAGTTCACGAGCTTGGCCTTCCAGTTTCAGTGCGGGCGTCATCGTGGTATCAAGAGTGACGACGATGCCATGAGCGGCTGCGACTGCTTTTCCTTCCGTGCCTTGGTAGACGATCTTGGCTTCTTCCAGAGTAAATACCTCGTTCATGATGATGATCTTGCCATCTTTCTCTTCAAACTGTCCGGCTTTGCCGGCTTTGATGATTTCTTGGACCTTTCCACCCAAACGTGGGCCGACTTTGCGTGCATCCACCATGACGATGGCAGATCCCAGCGATGCGGCATCGATGACATTGATGACCTGTTTCACGTTCAATTCTTCTGCAATCAGTGCGGTCACCACGCCTGCAATATCTGATGGCGGTAATGCAAACGTGACGGATTGCAGTGGCTGACGGACGCCGATTTTCGCATCATTACGCAGCGAGAGACCTAAAGTCACGACGGTGCGCGTACTGTCCATGAGCGAGAGTATCGTGAGGTCATCATCGGTCAGATCCGCAGACGCTGGCCAGTCGGTAAAGTGAATAGAGCCATGATCCTCACCGACGAGATTTAAGTACATGTCCTCGGTGATGAACGGACAGAACGGCGCGAGAAGTTGAGACACTGTCAGCAGAACACGGTACAGCGTATCAAGTGCTCCAGCCTGCGCCTCTAAGGCTTCGGCCGGCAGGTCTCCATCTTTGCCCGCCAGTCGACGTCGGCTTAGGCGCACGTACCAGTTGGTGAGATCATCGATCGAATCTGTGAGGTGTCCACAGGTCGCTGACAGATCATAGTTCTAAAGTTCGGGTGTCATCTTGTTCACCAGCTCTTGCGTTTTGAGGATCATCCAGAGGTCCAGCTGATGCTTGGACTGAGCGTTTCGGAGTGAGAAGTCTAGGCTCGGCTTGAAGTCAGCAGCATTGGCATACGTTACGAAGAGTCGGTATGCATTCCAGAGAGGTAGCAAGACTGATCTCACAGCTTCGGCGACGAATTTTTCGGAGAACCGGAGGTCTTCAGCACGCACGGCTGGCGAACTCATGAGTGCGAAACGCACTGCATCCGCACCGTGTTTTTTCACGATCTCTGTTGGCTCCGGATAGTTCTTGAGGCGCTTGCTCATCTTTTTGCCGTCCTCGGCCAGAACAGTTCCGTTCACGATGCAATGTTTGAATGCCGGACAATCAAAGAGTGCGGCAGAGAGCACCGTGAGTGTGTAGAACCAGCCGCGGGTCTGATCCAGACCCTCGGCGATGAAGTCCGCCGGAAAGCCCGGAGGTGCATCAGAGCCAGTTTCAAACGGAAAATGATCCTGTGCGTAGGGCATGGAACCGGACTCAAACCAACAGTCCAGCACTTCGTCGATACGGCGCATCTGCGGACGTAGTGTTAGTTCATCAATGTGCCCGTTTTTTGGTTCCAATGCTGCAACATCGTCATATGGCAGATTGTTTGCGGTCATCAACAGTGCTCGGTTAAAGCCGCTATGAGCAATGACGAGTACTTTCTTACCTGCATATTCCCGTAGTAGCCAGTCATGAGCCTTCCGGGATCGTGCAATGAATTGGTCAAATGATTCGCCGTCTTTCGGAGTCCGTTTGAGAAACATGACCGAACTCCGATCATCCTCTTTTTGGCCGGCCATCTCAAAAATGTCCTCGACGCTTTTGCCGCTCCATTCACCGATGCTCCGTTCGCGAAAAATTGCATAGTTGCCACTGACTTCCTTCTTGAGTTCTTTGGCGATGATTGACGCAGTTTCAGATGCACGTTTCAAATCAGAAGAAATAATCACATCGAACTTTTCATTCTTCAGATGTTCTGCTGCCTTCTTCGCCTGTTCACGCCCAATCTTATTCAGAGGCATATCAATGTCTGATCCCTGCACCAGCCGCTGTTTATTCAGATCCGTCTCCCCATGCCTGACGAGTGTCAATTCAACAGACTGTTTTTCACTTTTCACTTTTAATTTTTCACTGCTCCACATGATCCCATCCACCGTCTCCTTATGCAGATCCATCTGTGCTTTGCGCTCGTGATCCCAGTAGAACGTGCGCATGCCAGCGAGTTCGGGATACGGCTGATGCACGATCTTATGCGGATCTTCACCCGTAAAGATATGTTTGATGTTCATGACCAGATCCGCGTGCGTGACGATGGCGATGGTTTCACCCTTATGTTTTTCGAGAATCTCATCCAGAAACGAACGGATACGAAGTTCAGTATTTGCCCACGTTTCCATACCCTCAAAGTGAAAAATACTCTCCAGATGTCCTTTTTCCAACTTATGCGCACGGCGTTCACGGATGAACGTAAGGTCATCAAAGTCGATATGCTTGCCTTCATACTCACCGAAGTTTACTTCTTGGAGTCGCTCATCGATGAAGATAGGCGCGCCACATTCCTCCGCGATGGCCTTAGCCGTTTCATGCGTCCGCGTGAGGGGTGAGCAGTATACGACTGTCACTTTTTGTTTTTCCGTCGATGCTGCAACTTTCTTACCGAGAGCAGCGGCCTGAGCTTTCCCTGTCTCGGTGAGTTCCGTGCCTGGAGCTTTGCCTTGATATATTTTTTCCACGTTGCCACGGCTTTCGGCATGCCGCGCGACGATCAGTTTCGTAAAACGTTCCGGTGCCTTGGCCATCAGCGCATCGCGGGAACCAATGACTTCTGTTTCTCCGGTGATAGTGTTACGCCAGATCGGTAGTGGCGTTCCCCAGAAACGGTTCCTTGAGATCGCCCAGTCACGTGCACCTTCCAGCCATTTTCCAAAACGTCCATCACGCAGATGCCCCGGTACCCATTCTGTCTTTGCGTTGGCCGCAAGCATTTTCTCTTTCACTTTTTCCACGGCCACAAACCACGAACTCATGGCGTAGTTTAGGAGCGGCGTGTCGCAGCGCCAGCAATGCGGATAGCTATGGTTATAGGTATAACTCTTGAAGTATCTGCCAATATCTTTTAGTACTGCAAGAATGGCTTTATCCGTCGACATCGGGTCTTTACCGTCAAATGGCTTAGCGTACAGGCCTTTGAGCGCCGTGACTTCGGGCTTGAAACTTCCATCAGTATGTAGGTGATGCAACACATCGATGCCCAGTTTCTTGCTGATCTCAAAACCGTCTTCACCGTGCGAATTCGTGATGTGGACGATACCGGTTCCTTCCGTGTCCGTGACTTCACTCTTCTCGTCCATCAGAATCGTAAAACAGCGTTCGCCGTAGGTCTGTGGCTTGCTACTCTTTTCGGTGGAAGGGATCACTTTGTCGATGTAATACGGAAACAGCGGTTCATATTTCTTGCCGACGAGTTCCTTGGCCGTGATCTTCCCGACGATCTCATGCTCTTTTTGCTTGAAGATTTCGGGCACGAGTTTCTCGGCGACGATATACGTGATCTTTTTTCCTTTCTCTTTCACTTTCATGTACGGAATATCCGGTCCGACAAGTAGCCACAAGTTTCCAGGGAGTGACCACGGTGTGGTGGTCCAGGCGAGGATCTGGGTTAGAGGATCATCTTTCAGTGGAAATGTGAAGATCACCGACATGTCAGTCCTATCAGCGTAGCCTTGCGTCACCTCGAAGTTACTGAGCGGCGTCTGGCAACGCGGGCAGATGTGCATCGGTTTCCAACCTTCGTAGATCAGCCCCTGCGTATGCAGCTGCTCAAAGACCCACCAAATGCTTTCCATATATTCGGGATCCATCGTGCGGTAGTCGTTATCCATATCTACCCAGCGGCCCATCCGTTCTACCACTTGGCGCCAGTCTCCGGTGTAACGTTGCACGGCGGTACGACAGAGTGCGTTGAACTGCGCAACTCCCAGAGCCTCGATGTCTTTTTTGGACTTGAGTCCTTGCTCTTTTTCGATGATGTTCTCGACGGGAAGTCCATGACAATCCCATCCGAAGCGGCGCTGCACAAACTTCCCGCGCATCGTCTGGTAACGGGG
>CALRGQ010000047.1 GCA_943357915.1 Candidatus Peribacteria bacterium | reverse complement strand
GCTACTTTGTGGCAACGGTAGGAGAGATCAACCACGAAACGATCAAGAACTATGTTGAACAACAAGGAAAGAAAGATATCGAGGATGAGTGCAGCGAGATGGAGGGTGGAGGGGAAGCCACGCGGCTTTAGCCCGTGGCTAGTTCACTTAGTAAATTTAGTTTAGTAAATTTAGTAAATTTAGTAAATTTAGTAAATTTTATTTTTAGTAAATTTTATTTACGGCAACCTCAATCGTTATTCATTCCAGAAATTTTCCGACTCTCAACTGCAGAATATCATTGACGCACAAACTGATGATGAAACAGTAGAAACTGTATCAGTAAATTTTGATACGAATAAGCCTCCTGTGGTTGTTGTTCTGGGTAGCGGTGTTCCGACAGAAGTCGACGAGTCAAATTTCTATATGGACATGCAAATCGAGACAGCAACATTCAATTTATTTGAAGAAGCAGCAAAAAATCCTTTTGAAAAAATATTATTTGAATCACCCATTTATAAGAAAAAAATGTCATTTAAATTAATGCCTGAATGGCAAAAAGGAGAAGAATATAAATTGGTAAAATCTAGCCTGAGAGTTATTGATCTATTTAATGATGGCAAGGAAGAAGTGTTTTTTTGTCTCCAATATCTAAATATGGGAAGCGGTACAAACCTAGATTGTTCCATTTTTGACGGTAAATATTTTTGGAAGCCATTTCCTGCGAGAATGGAAGGGCTTGAAAAAGAGGTTGATGAATACAATGGGCATTTCTATGAGTCTGACTATGAATATTTGTCATTTTCAACCGAACCCATTTTTTCAAACATTCATTCAGATGCAGTTTTCTCATTTGATGATAAGGACGACACTATGGTGTTCCTGCAGGTGATATGGGCAGATGACGAATGCCACACATGTGCACATAGTTACGATGTTTATGCATATCGGATGCTACAGAATCCCAACTATATCTGGTCTAGTGCCCCATCATGGCTGTTCTCTGGCGGCTTTGTCCGCACTACTAAGCCAAACGAAAAAGGGAAACCTGAAGATGTCGTGATAAAGGACTTCCTATCCAAGTAAAAGTTCTAAAATCATCCACCAGCCCCAGTCAAAAAAACGCTACTCCTAAAAACATCCCTCCTCCTCCGCCTTATAAATCCTCGCCGACTGTTCGGTGAACGCTCTCCAAAGAGGTGCAGCGACGGTGAGGCCGTCTGAAAGTGGATCTAGGACCGTAGTATCTGGGATCATAGAAGTGAATCACGCTTCTTACTTCTTTTTTTGGTGTAGGCCTGGACTAACAGATTTGCCATCCAAGGCTTGTCCAAGTTTTGTTTGCATCACATGTCCACTTTTGACGTAGCCGCGCTTATCGAGCAATCCAGCAGCTTGGCTGAGACGGCTTTGCATGCCACGTTGCGCTTGTGCGCTGAGTTCACGAAACGCGGTGGATGCTTGAGCAGTGCGCAGAAGCTCTCCAATCAATTTGTCATGCTCTGGCTGCTGGTCTTCTGGTACACGAGTGCGAGCAAGTCGCGTACATTGGTCACTCACTTGTCGTAACGCAGATTCTTGCGCTGCGGCTCCGTTCGTGTTTACTCCGTCATCATTTACTGGTTTTGCCGCACCTGAGAGAATCGCTATGAGCTGAGCCGGACTCTTCGTTCGCTCCGTATAGCCCATCGGTCCCTCAGCGTCTTTTGGTTTTAGGCTCAAAATAAACTGAGCGAATTGCTGAAAGCCACGAGACGGTTTTTGGTCGCTGTTTGGAAGTTTGCCACCTGCAACGGTTTTCATATGACCAGCAATAACTTGTCGCAGCGCATCCATATCTCCTCCTCCTGCATTCGTATTTTCCATGATGCGGACAAGGATGGATGCTACGACCGAAGGCATTGTCGTATTGATTTCTTTTTGCAATGGCTCACGGCCAAAGGTTTTTCGGGCCAAGGTTTTTAGATATCCACCTGCCACGCTTTGGGTATGACGCGGAGGCGGTAAAGCTTCTGAGGATGAGCGTACCTGTTGAGTGAGGGATTTTGCACTATTCAGCAGATGTGTTGTCCAGTGGACTTTTTCATCCCTTTTTCTTTGCTCCGTTGGTTCCAGCCTTCTGATCATCGCAGCTACTTCATTTTCGACGTCCGATAATACTTGTACGTCGAGTTGGAGCTTCGGACTGGATACAGAAGATTGCTTCTTTTGTTTCGCGGGAGATTCATTAGAATGTGTTGATTCAACTGCGGCAGGTAGTGAAATCGGGCCATTCTCTCCAACGGCAGAGAGAAGTAATAGAGCGGTACCGCGTACGGTAACTGTGATCTCGTTCACCAAAAAACTCTTACTGTCGGGGAGTTCTAGTAAAGATGACGGCATGCGTATCGTTGCCTCAGTATGACCAACCATGACTTTCTCTATAAGAGTCCGACTGTCTCCGGTCAAAGCAAGGCCGCTGCGAGCATGTCTAGTGACGAGATTGGTGGGGGATAGAAGCTCAAGAGACTCTGAGGGGTTTGGCATACGCCAAATCATTTCCCTTCCCCTGCTATCCGTCAACTTTCTGTGACGATAGTTCTACTTCTTGGCTCTGTAGAGATGAAAGACGATGCAACGTTTACTTGATCGACTCCAAAAACTCCGCAATCAACCCTCCCGCACTCTTCGGCCACGTGTGCGGATAGAACTTTCCGCGTTCATCAGTATCGATCGTATGCGGACACCACAAAATATCATTCCCACTCGCGCACTCGGTGTGTCTCACACAGTTTAGTTCTGCGGGGCCGGTGTTCTTAGTTTCCCAGGAGCAGAAATTTGTCTCGGACCGAAGTTTTCTTACAAGCTCTGCGCCGCTGAAAGGCGCGAGATTATCTTTCGGATTATGAATAATCATCGCTGCAGCTGGGCCTGCACACGTAGTTTTGACCGTATCTCCGCCAACGGTACCGGATGCCATCACGGCGCCGCCGCGCACACACGCTACGGTATTCGCCATCCATGCCCCGAGCGAATGTCCGACGACCGAAATCCGGTCCATATCGATGCAATAATCGGACGCAAGCTTTTCCACGATTGCATCAAAGAACGCGATATCACGAATTTCGTATGCTTTGTTACCGGGGTCAGCCCATGAGTACGTTCCGTTATCATTCTTGATGGCAGCTGGGTAGGCAATGATGCTCTCCGTCGCTTCACGGTCCAGCCGCATGTAACTCCTGACTTGTGCATTGCTGTTCGTGCGACCATGAAATGCGATCAGGAGCGGAGCGGGATCATGTGAGACGTAGCGGCTTGGAATCGTCAGCAGGAAATCACGCCGAAGTCCGTTCACTTCAACACTGCTCGGAGGGACGGATGGAGCTTTGCCGCAGCCCGGGGAAAGCCGAGAGATCACTCGTTCATCTTCGTATCTGAGCACACGCCACAGTAAATCTGCCGCACGCTCGCGCGTGAGTGGCGCCCACGGCACATAGGAATGTTGGGGTAGGATCTGCAATTTTTGTAGTTCTTGCGTATATGGCTTGTACCAGTCTGCACCTGTAGTTTCACTGATCTCATGGCCATACGCATTCAGGACGATCTTGATCGCTTCTGCAAAATTCACCGCTTCGCCCGCTCGAAAGGTTCCATCACGGTAGCCATCCACAATGCCACGGTTTTTGGCGGCGCAGACGTACGGCGCATACCATTCATCAGGGTTCACATCGGAAAAACAACGGCGTGAAACCGGCACAACATCACTTCGGCCTTTGAAGACGATCTTCAAAAGTTCTGCCCGATTGATCGTCTCTTTGGGTTGAAAATTTCCATCCGGATATCCGCTCAGAATATCTTTGTCTTTCAGGTACTGCGCAGCCTCGCGGTAGCGGTACCACGTGTGTTGCATATCCGGAAATGGCACCGGAGCGGCGCTGACTGGCGCATACGGCAACAGAAAAACGGCAATCAGTAGGCCGATGGTCGCACGACGAACTGACACCAAAAGACTCTAGCAGAGGTTAGCTATAAACCGTGTTTACAGGACTCTGTCTCGCCATGCTTGCCATCTCTGTACTTCTGCTTGATTGTTGCGAGCAGTTTCCAGAGCGATGAATGCAGTGATCACTTCTGCCGACACAGGGTTCCAGTCATATGCTGCAGTTAATTCACGATGCGCTTCGTCATAGCGCTGTTGTTTGATTAATAGATCCGCAAGGTGAACGCGGACAGTAACGTACGACGGATCTTCGGTAATCGCTTTCATGTACCACTCGATGGCGCGGTCAGTCTGCCCATCATGCGCATCCAGAAAACCGAGATAAAACAGTGCCGGCGCTAGATGTGGGTTTTTCTGCAGAGCAATGCGAAATTGTTCACGTGCATCATCGGTTTGTCCGGCAGACGAATACACCAGCCCCGCTTCGATATTCAGTCCTGGATGCTCGCTATATTTTGCTCCGTCACGAAGAATTTCAAAGGCTTCTGCAAGCTGATTCCGTTCTCGTAAAATACTTCCCAGTGCCATACGTGCCGAAACGGACTCTGGATACAGTGCGAGTGAACGACCGAAGAGCGAATCCGGAGAATCCCACACTGTGGACTGTTTCATTGAGAGGCCGACAAATATGAGAACGATAACTGCGACTGCGGCACTACGAGTGCGTACAGAAAATCTGAGCCGATCAAAAAGCTATGAGCCGAGAACAGTGAGCACCATAAAAAATCCAAGACTCGGAATATACGCATACCGATCAACCGCGAAGAACAAGAGATCGCCTTTATGGAAGTTGAAGAACGTTGGTGCAAGTGTGACAAAATAAAAGAGAATCCCAAATGAGACGAGCGGCCGCGTGCGTCGTTGCCAAAATGCGATCCAGAGCAATCCTAGGTTTATCAGAAGTGGCAAGAAAAACTCCGGAGCCAGTACTGTGATCATTCTCTGAAATGGATAAATAACAGTGAGTCTGGTGGGAACAGTGAGTTTTTGAAGATAGAAAAAAGCGCTTTTCTGAGCCATGAGGACAGTATCCAGCAATGACGATGACGTCAGAATCCGTTCTTTACCAAACATCGCAACAAATAGAAAAACGGCTGAGAGCAGGAAGAACGGACTCAGCTTGAGAATCGTTCTGCGTACGGATGTTTGTCGCGGCATCAGGACGAAGTACATCAGCAAGATTGCGGGCAGTGTTGCGATGAGAACTTTTGAGAGCAGTCCAAGAATAAATGCGACAATGCTGAGTATGTACATGATCTTCTGTTTTTTTGGTGAGATGCTCGTGTGAAGAAACAAGAGCGCTGATACCAGAAAGAAAAACATCGAGAGTAGATCTTTTCGTCCCGCTGCCCACACGACGGCTTCAGTATGCAGTGGATGAACGGCAAAGAGCAGCGCTGCCGAAAGTGCCATGCCTTTCGCATGATTGTTTCCTCGGAGCAAAACGTTCATGAGTACTGCGACCAGAACGGCATTCACTGAATGCAGTATCAGATTCGTCAGATGAAACACGAACGCGCTTCCGCCGCCTAGTAGCCAATCGAGCTGAAACGAAAGAAGTGTGATCGGGATGTACAGTTCCGGATCAAACGTTGTGAAGGCGAGCTTGAGATGCGAAAGCGTAACCCCGTGTACCGTCGGATTATTGATGATCAAAAATGCATCATCAATCGCCGCAAAGTCTTGGACCAGTGACCGCGAGAACGCGAGCCACGGAAGTAGAAAGACGGCGGCAAGACCGAGCAAAAACCAGTGATGACGGCACCAACGGAAAAGCAACATGCGCATAGTATGCCTGTGTTTAGACAGGACGCTTCATGAGTCTGCTTAAGAGCTCGGGATTCTTGACGTAAGCGCTGATGGTGAGGAGCACGAAGACGACCAAAATCGGTGCATATTCTGCCACGGTCATTCCGTGTGTCATGTTGGTCGCGAGTGCGCCGCCGTAGTAACCGACCATGAGAACAAATCCGATTGTCGAAGTACGAGGAATGAGGAAGAGCAGTGTGATGACGATTTTTACGATGGCCAGCTCGGTATCGATCTCCGAGACGCCGAGTTTCATCGCGAATGCGATAGCCTCAGGATTAGTGACGGGAACGAATGCCATGACGGCGCTGAAGAGCGTGAGTGCAGCGACGAGGCCAGCGCTGATCCAACCAATGATGGAGGAGAGACGGAGTTTCATAAAGAAAAATAGGAAAAAAAGGGAGTGGATCCACTGTAGCAGATGTAGTGTGGATTTTGGATCGTCCTGCTATTCTGTTTGGCATGAAACGGAAGCCCTCTCCTCCATCGCATTCTATTTCAACCTTCTATTCCTTTTTTTCCATTGCAATCGTCGCGATTATTGCCTTGGTTGCTATTTATGCGGCAACCATCAGAATCGGTTGGCCACAGTCTCCGCAGAGCTACAATTCGGTTCCTAGTGTCTTCAACTCTCATACGACAAGTGCAGGCTGGAGCGAACCGTATGCACAGTATCCCTACGAGGATCCGCAGAAGAAAACGCAGACAGGTTTCTCGCTCGTGGATCCGTTCATTCTTGGCGCGAATGACAAGCTCGCAGTCACGGATCTCTACAACAAGGACTCAATGACTCTGTCCGGTATCAGTCTCATCGATGTTGATCACATCGTCGTGACCTACACGCCGGCGTTTGGCAGCGCTCAGGATCGGGACGTGTATCGACTCAAGAGTTTTAAGCCCGGTGATACGACATGGAAGTATTCCATCGGCACGAACCTCAAAAACCTCCAGCCCGGTCTTAACGAATACGTGATTCAGGCAATGGACGCTAAAAATAAGGTACTCGAACAAAAAAAAGTAATCCTATACATCTCGGATCCCAAAGCGATCCCGAGAACGCAGTCGAGTCAAGGCGCCGAGCGCATCGAGCCGCTTCCGGTAGACTGGCATGAGCCGCGTAAGACATCCCTGTTGGATGTTCTTAAAAAGAATGCCGATTATGATCGGTACCTGCATTTTGCGACGGTTGATTTTGATTATGATGCACTCACAGACTGCTTAATGGGAGATGGCACCGTGACTCACAAGCAGGTCATCACGCAGGAGGCCGTTCTCAAGAGACTGGGTGAGATCGTGGTGTATGACGTCGGCACCGTCAGCGACGGATCGTATGCAGGAGCGACTCTCTTTGCGGAGTTATCTGTTGGGGGTTGCATGTTGAAAACGTCGAACGTCTTGCACTTTCTACAGTTGCCGGATGGCATACTTCACGGTCTCGTAGATTCCACGTCGTCGATACTGAGACAGATGCCGTTTGATGGAAAGAGTTGGGTTGAGGCTGAGAGTCCGGCGTCTGTGGACATAAGGGGTCACAAACAGCCTTTGATGCGTTGTGATGGAAACTCGTGTAGTAATAGCAATCTCACAATGCTCGATCCAGCTACCGCTAAGAAGGCTCAGGGCTTCCTGCCGGGTCAAGAGGTGTATGAAGGAATAGACGGATGCTATGAAGTACCGCGCAAGGACGGATTCTTGGAGGAATACACCACAATTCCCATAAGAGGATCGATGACGATCCAATGGAACGATGGCACAACAACAACCTCGGATTATACCGCTCAGGTCGGCGGAGGCTGTTCATACGGTCACGGCTGCGCACTGGTCTCTGATGAAACCGCTGAGACGCTGAAGCGCGTAGGTACTATGGATAAGACCGGATACGAGGTCTACGAAGAAAAAATTTCCAAACAGGAACTTGTAGCCATGGAAACCGGCAGTACGGTTAATGTCGAGGGCATCATGCCGATCTCGGACCTGTATTGGACAATACCGCGCTATGACAGTGCAGATGTTCCAACACCTGCTGAATTCATTGCGATGCATCCCGCGATCTACGTGAAAGACCAGCTAGGACGTTTCCTCTATTTCCGTCTCGAAAAATTTGGTCCTCAAGTCGAATGTGGCAAACCGGTGATTTACTTGTATCCGGAGAAAGAACAGGACGTTTCGGTTCGTGTCTACCCGACGGGCGGGCTCACGATTACGGATCCGGATTATGGTGACGGTTGGAACGTTCGTGCGACGCCCAAGAGCGCGATCTATAACTACGCCGACAAGAAAACGTATCCGTATCTGTTCTGGGAAGGCCACGGCAAGGATTACACTCGGCCATCGCGCGGATTCGTCGTCGCGAAAGACGAGGTGCAGGAGTTGCTTAAGGAAAAGCTGGCGCTGCTTGGTCTCAATGAAAAAGAAAGCGCCGACTTCCGTGAATTCTGGGAACCCAAACTCATGGATAGCCCGTACGTCTTCGTAACGTTTCTGGATCAGCCAACCTTCGATACCATCGCTCCGCTAGAAGTAGAGCCTGCTCCAGACACCGTCATCCGGGTGTTCATGGACTACGAGCCCTTGCAGGTGCCCGTCGTCGTCGAGCCTCTGGAAATCACGACGCCGGTTCGTCGCGGATTCACAGTCATCGAGTGGGGAGGAGCGTTGCATCCTCAAGGAAACGGCTTCGCGTGTTCCAGCCCTGTTCTCCTGCGCTGATGTGTCGACGTCTCGCATTCTGTTGCATCGTCCTCGTGATGTGTGGCGGTTGCGGTGCTCCTCAGGAGATTGTTCCCGAAGCACTGCATCTTTCGTACCTTCGTGACAAGGAATCATACGAAGAACTGTTCCGAATGACGCGGGCAACGTCCGCAGAACCGATCCGCGAACAAGTGATCGGCGGGGTCGTGCCGCATCACATGTTCGTCGGACATGAAATCGCACGATTGTACGAAACGCTGCGACTCCAGTCGCCTTCTATCGTTGTCATCATCGGCCCAAATCATTTTTCACAGGGTCGATCAGCGATCCAGACAACTGACCATGGTTACGAGACGCCCTACGGTACTGTCGAT
>CALRGQ010000046.1 GCA_943357915.1 Candidatus Peribacteria bacterium | reverse complement strand
TGCATCGTACTCTCTACGAAATGGTAATGTTCAAAGGATCGATATCACAGGCTTCCTGCTGCGAAAATAATAGGACCATCACTTACTACTCCTCATACGCCATGGGTTTAGATTCGAGAACTCAGGATCTATGCATTCTTGTTTACATTCCAAACCCACACCGTGCGACGATTCCTGTTTCCAGTTTTCGTCCATCATCGGTTTTGAGCATCAGTTCCCGAGCGAAGAGTGAAAACTTCACCTGTTTTGTTTTTTCATGAATCACTGCACTGAGCAGTCGATGAAAACTTTCCGGCGTATCATGCTGTGCGTAGCCGTTAAGTATAATGAACGACGGTGAGTCGGAAAGAAGTGTGCAGCAGTTTTCTAAAAGTGGTGCCAAGTCACGTTCTACGCGCCAGGTTTTGCCGCCGAGGCCGTGACCGTATGCCGGAGGATCAAGAATGATGGCATCATATTTTTTGCCGCGTTTCACTTCTTTCGCCACAAACGTTGGTGCGTCTTCCAGCATCCAACGAATACGGTCAGTGCCGATGGTATTAAGCAGTGCATTTTCTTTCGCCCAACCGATTGCGGGTTTTGAGGAATCAACGTGTGTGACAGTGTGGCCATCTTTTGCAAGTGCAACGGTCGCACCGCCGGTATAGGCAAACAGATTCAGGATCGTCAGAGGACGATGTTGGTTTTTGGCTTGTTCCCGTGCCCAGTCCCAGTTTTCTTTTTGCTCCGGAAAAATCCCGGTGTGTTTGTACGGCGCGAGGCGGGCATAGAGTTTGATGTCACCGAAGGTGATGGGCCAATGATCCGGCACCGGTTTTTTGCGGATCCATTCGCCTTTGCCTTTCTCGCCCTGATATAGAGCGTCAGCATCCTCCCAGAGTTCGGGTTTTTCTTGCACGGATCCGGCGGTTGTCGGGTCTGGGCGTCGTAGGCGGTACGGTCCCCACTGCTCTAGCCGTTCGCCGTGACTGAAATCCAAAAGTGCATATTCGTTCATGATGCCCAGTGTACCTGTCTTTGTTCCTGTATTCTTGTGTGGATGAACGATACATACGACATCGCTGTCATCGGCGGGGGGGCTGCAGGCATGATGGCTGCTGGCAGAGCGGCTGAGCTCGGTGCAAAAGTCATCGTGCTTGAAAAAAATCCGGGACTGGGCAAAAAACTGCTGATTACGGGCGGTGGACGGTGCAATATTCTCAATGCAGAATTTGATACGCATAAGCTGGTTGCGAAATACGGCACAAAAGGAAAATCACTGTATTCCACGTTTTCACAGTTTGATGCGCAGGCAACATGGGATTTTTTTGAAGCCCAGGGACTGAAGCTTAAAGTAGAACCAGAACAGCGCGCATTTCCAGTGACGGAAAACGCTGCGGATGTCCGGAATCTTCTGGCAAGATATATGGCCGCAGGCAACGTGCAGGTGAAGACCGGTGTCACTGTCCAAAAACTAGAATCTAAGGATCAATTGATCACAAAAATAGTTCATGATTCAGGATCGCTGGAAGCGAAGAACTATATTCTGGCAACCGGCGGAAAATCACGACCTGAGACTGGTTCTACTGGTGATGGTTTCATGTGGATGCGTGAACTTGGACATCACGTGATAGAACCTGAAGCGGCGCTGGTGCCGGTGACGATCCGAAATCCGTGGATCAAAGACGTCGCTGGAATCAGTCTCAAGGACGTGAAGCTGACTATATGGCAGGGAAAGACTAAGCATGAATCAAAAACCGGGAAAATGTTGTTCACGCACATCGGTCTCAGTGGTCCGCTGGTGCTCAATATGAGCAAGAATATCGGCGTACTTTTGAAGACTGGTGACGTCACACTTTCACTTGATCTTTTCCCGAAGCTGGATCCAGGAACGCTCGATAAAAAAATTATGGAGGTTTTTGAAAGTGGCAAGAACAAGATGATCAAAAATAACATCGGCGATCTTGTACAGCCGCGGCTTGGGAAAGTTCTTCTCGATCTTGCGGGCATTGATCCTGCGGTGCCGCTTCATCAGCTGACGCGTGAGGATCGGCTTGCGTTTGGAGCATTACTAAAAGATCTTCCGATGGCGGTTTCAGGTTTACTTGGTGAAGATAAGGCCATCGTGACCGGTGGGGGAGTGGACCTCAAAGAGGTAGAGTTTAAAACAATGCGGTCAAAAAAATTCAAGAATTTGTTTCTGGCCGGAGACATACTGGATTTTGACCGGCCATCCGGAGGTTTCAGTTTGCAGATTTGTTGGACGACGGGATACGTGGCTGGTTCTAGTGCCGGAATAGATTAGCAATGATTCTTAGTATGTTCTTAATCTAGGTCTTGTAGGCTCCTGGCCTTGCGGTTAGTATCGCAGCCGATTTGTTTCCTTCCCTATTTTCTTCATGATTGATATCAATCTTTTGTCAGCCACTTCCAAGCGTTTTGGAAAAGCATTGAGTCCGATTCTTGCTGTCACAACCGTTGGTATTCTTCTTGCTGGTTGCAATGCGTCTGCTCCGGAAAATACGGACGATGACGAGATGATGAGTTCGTCATCTTCTTCTGTTGAGGCAATGATGGAAGCTTCTTCCTCTGCCATGTCTGCTGATTCCTCCGAGGCCATGATGTCTAGCAGTCAGGCCGCTATGAAGCAGCTCTATAAAAATGGTACGTACTCAGCTGACGGTGTCTACCGTTCTCCAGCCGGAGGTGAGAGCGTCCATGTTTCGCTGACGTTGAAAGATGGTGCTGTGACCGATGCAACGTTTACAGGTGATGCGACGCATGCCAAAAGCATAGCGATGCAAGCAGCGTTTTTAGAAGGATTCAAAGAACAAGTCGTTGGCAAGTCGATTGACGAAGTCGCCGTTGGCGTCGTGAACGGCTCATCGCTCACGGGTGGAGGCTTCATGAACGCAGTCACGAAGATCAAGGCAGAAGCAAAGGCGTAGTTTTGTTTTCACATCAAAAGAGCTCCGCCTGGAAACCGGCGGAGCGTTTGATGTTGTGATCCGAATTCATCAGACAGTATTCGAATGCGAGTTCGTGATATAGCTTAGGCTCGGTGATGAACAGGCAGGTGCAGAGACCATCAGCCAGCGCTGCATTGTTAGCAAGAACCCACGTTGCAATAATATCTTTGGGAGATGTGAGTGTTCTAGGGTCAATCGTATGATTGTACGTGTGCCACGCTCTACGATTTCCTGCCGATGCGCACAGTGCGCCTTCATGTATCTCTGTAATGCCGATAACTTTCGTCGGATCATCCGGATGCTCCAGACCTGCACGGAGTGGTGTTCCGTTACCGGAGTAATAGATATCGCCGCCGCCGTTCACGAGAAATCTGCGGATGCCTTGTTGTTTCAAGTACTGAGAGAGCTTATCGACGAAAAAGCCTTTGCCAATCGCACCGAGATCAATCAGAACGGACTCACGCAGTTCCAGATGCGTGTCGTCGATAATTGTAAGAGCGTCATGAAAATCAGGTACGGTGCGGATCAAATCTTTTGGTTTCAGCAAATAGTCCGCGTCATATCCAAGATCCGAGAGTGTATAACCGATAAGAGGATTTAAAATACCGCCAGAAAGTGTATGCAGCTTCTCGTATATTCGCAGCATGAGAATCAGATCAGTGGGCACCGTGATCACGCCGCGCTTTTCGGTTAGTTGCCACACGAGCGATGTTTTAATAAAACGCGAGTATGTGTGATCAAATATTTCTGATTGTTCTATGATCGATGATTTGAGACTCTTGAAGACAGTTGGGTCAATATCATCCCACATAGATATTTGCCACGTTGTGCCCATTGATTGGTAGGCGAACTCATGAGGTGCTTTGTCCATCGCGTGCATTGTAGAGCAAACAACTAGACCAATACCCCGCATCATCAGTACAGTCACTGCATGAGAAATTTTTCTTTGAGCATTGCCTTTGTTGCGGTGATTTTTGCAATGCAGGTGTTTTCTGTGCCTCTGCAAGCCGCAGGATCAGTCAGCAAACCTACCCAAGCCCCAGTTTCTATTCCTATCCTTGTCTACCACCACATCCGAGAGACAAAGCCGTATCCCAAGACAACATGGAGCTGGAAAATGTCTGTGAGTCAGGCAGTATTTTCTCGTCAGATGGAGTGGATCGTTGATCACGGATACACAACCATCGATCTTGATACTGCTGCAGATATTTTGCTCGGAAAGCGTGCAGGACCGCTGAAGCCTTTGGTCATCACTTTTGATGATAACAACCGTAGTCAGTACCTGTTAGCGTTTCCGCTGCTACGTGACCGTGGTCTTATTGCGACGTTTTACTTCGTCACAAATCGGCTACAGAATAAGAATTTAATTCTCGAAAAAGAAATCCAAGAAATGGTAGCGGCAGGCATGAGCATCCAGTCACACACAGTCACACATTCTACGATGACAGCACTCTCACTCAAGAAGCTTGATGCTGAGCTTCTTGATAGTCGCACGACACTGGAAGCACTGACAGGTAAGCCCGTTCGACACATCGCGTATCCTTCCACGGCGCAAAATGCAGTTGTCAGAGATCATGCCAAGAAAGCTGGTTACGTGACCGGCACAATTATGGATCCGAGGAATGCAACGCCCAAAGATGATCTCTTCAAGCTTCCACGAATCATGATGACGGATGATACGAATCTGAAGAAGGTTTTGCCGTAAGACAGACGACGTCGAATCTGGCAAACACTATTCCCGAAATATGTATAATGTGGTAACATAGTGACGTTATGTCTCCACTTCCAATAGTTGCCATTGAGCTCATTCCTGACGAAGTAAGCGGCTTCACCGCCGTACTTCCTGGTGTTGCAGTAGCAGGTGAAGGAGACACAGAGCAGGAAGCTATGAAGGACTTGGAAGTATGTTTGAAGGGCTACATCGCACAGTACGGAATGGACGATCTTCTCTCTCGCATTATCATTCCCTCACAGATTCGCCAGATCAATTTAGGGGAGTTGGTGCATGGGTAGATTGCCGCGTCCTACGGGGAAAGAGATGTTCAACTTCTTGCAGAGGCAGGGTTTTACGTGTGTGCGTATAACCGGAAGTCATCACCACATGGAAAATGGACATTTGCGCTGTCCCGTCCCCGTGCATAAGAATGATGATCTCAAAACAGGAACGCTGCGTTCCATACTTCGCATGATTGAAATGGAGCCTGAGGAGTTTGAGCGGTTGTGGCGTGAGCAATAAATTTCCTGAAGCTTCTACGAATCTGAAGAAGGTTTTGCCGTAACGACTGCTAAACCCTTGACAAATCCACAAAAACTCATAAAATACACTCTCTATGAAACGTCAAGTACTCAGCATTGCCGTTGTGCTAGCTCTTATGCTGGATAGTGCTTCCGGTGTCTTCGCGCAGTATATTGACCAAAGTGCCTACTCTAATGCCGTTGCTGCTTTAAGCAGTGCCGGGATCATCGATGGTGGTGGCAATGTGCGTTTGAATGATCCGGTGAACCGTGCTGAGGCACTCAAGATTATTTTGCTCGCTCAGGACAAATATGTGCGCGAGATCGACAGGATGAAATCCTCGATGCCGCCACTGTCACTGTTTCCCGACGTCGCGATGAATCAGTGGTATGCACCATACGTTGAAGTCGGTTTCCGGTATGGTCTTATTAAGGGATACCCTGACGGCCGTTTTGTTCCACAGAATGGTGTGAAGGTTGCCGAAGCCGCAGCAATGCTTACGCGTTCCTATGCTGAACCGACGTCGACTGCTCCGTACCAAACATCGGACAGTCTCCCGAACCAGCAAAACCAATGGTACTCAGGAGCTGTAAGCGTTCTTCATGCACGAAATGCAGTCATGCTCGGTAGTCGTTTATCGGCAGGAAATTTCATGACCCGTGGCCAACTGTTTGACATGGTCTACCGCATGCGCGAGGTGCACCTGCAAAACATTGCGTCGTTTGGCGGCGGTTCTCCGGTTTTCAGTGTTAACGGACAAAGCTCGCAAGGCGTATCGACAGTGACTAGCCAATCCACATCAGCACAGTTTGCATCCAAAAAGCCTTTCGCTATCAGTATTCCGAGCATTGGCATTATCGATCTCACAATCACGCATCCCACTGATCCGTACACACAGAAAGGCATTCTTGCTGTTCTCCAAACAGGCGTTGGTCATCTGTTCGCTTATCCAGGAAAAGGCAGCAAGATCATGATCTACGGACATTCTAGCGGTTACCCGTGGGACTTATCAGAATTCACAAAAATATTTCGTACGATTAACGAAGTACAGGAAGGCGCACGGATCTACGTGACGTATGAGGGCAAGCTGTACGTGTATCAGGTCAGCGAGAAAAAGACGATTCCCGCAAATGATAAGACGGCCTTTGAGCCTGATGAAAAAGGCGAACAGCTCGTGCTGTATACGTGCTGGCCTCCAGATAGCATTTCTCAAAGATATTTGGTGTACGCCACTCCGGTAGAAACGATTGCTCTCAAATAACATCATGCTCCGCCGATTCTCCGCAGAATTTCTCGGCTGACAAAATCCTTGTCTCGTCCGTACTTGAGCCGTGAAAGCTGCTTATACGCTTCTACTGCTTTTGCGTCTTTAACGTAACTTGTGTCCTGCCAAGGTTTGGGTACCTCGATGGAGAATGGCTGCGACGGCTGGTTTTCCACGGAGAGTTTCATGCAGCCTTTGAAGGCATCCAAATTGACGAGATCTGACTCGGAGAACACCGGCCGCATTTCTTTGGCGCAGAATTCTGCATCCTGCGGACCGATCTTATAAAACATCATGGTTCCGACGTTACCGAAGACGGCGCCTTTGAGCTTCACGTTGCCAGAAAGCTTGCTATCTTTTTCCAGCTGATCCAGATACTGATGTGCGATAATGAGCCCGAGGCGGTATTTGCGAGCTTCGGACAAAATAGATTCGATCGAATCTGTCACGTAGTTTTGGAATTCATCGATATACAGGAAGAAGTCCTCACGAGCAGCACTGGCCTCACGCTGGCGGCGCATAGCAGCAACTTGGATTTTATTGACGATGATCATACCCAGTAGTTTGGAGTTCACATCGCCGATGAGTCCTTTGGATAAGTTCATAAGCAGAATTTTCTTGTTGTCCATGACGTCCGAAAAATCAAACGAGCTCTTTACTTGACCAACGATATTACGGATCAGCGTGTTCGTCGTGAACTGACCGAACTTGGCAGCAAAGTACGGGATCATCTCCTGTTTTTCGCGTTGTCCGGTCTGAGCCATTTGTTTTTCCCAGAAAGATTTCACGATCGGATTCTTCACCTTCTGCACTTTGTAGCGCTGCCATTCATCGTCTGTGAACAGGCGTACGAGATCTGTGATGGCGCCGCCTTCTTCTTCATCACACATCAGCGTGAGACAGCCGTTTCTAAAATAGTCCTGAATGCGGGGACCGAAAATCTCTTCACCAAACATCTTGGTCATCATGTTCATCGCATCCAGCGCAATGAGGTCACGCTCTTCCTCGTTACGGCCCTCCAGCATGTTCAGGCCCATCGGACGTTCCGTATCCGCGGGATTAAAGTAAATGATGTCATCGGCGCGAGAACGAGGGATGTATGGGAAAAGGTCTTCGACAAGCGAACCGTGTGGATCAACCACGCACATGCCTTTGCCGTTATGAAAATCCTGCCGCGCCATGATCTGAATGATGGATGATTTTCCGGTACCGGTTTGTCCGATGACGTAGAAGTGGCGGAACCGGTCATCATTCTTCATGTAGATTCGCCGGCGCTCACCGCGGAATGTGTTGTATCCCAAAAAGAGTCCCTCATCTGAAATATTTTTGGGAGCGGCGGCGATTTTAAAGTTTTGCCACTTGATGTTTTGGACTTTGTTGTATTTGACATTCGGAAAGTGAAACAGCGTCGCCAATTCCGTTGTTCCAAGCAGCATCTTTTTGAAGGTGAGTGCCTGAGCCAACGTCTTTCTGGGCGTGCGTCGCACAAAGTCGTAGATCAGCCGTGAGGGCGAATGATATTTCGTCTTATGGAAGCTGTTACCGCGGACTTCATTAAATTGGCTGAAACTTGAGACAATGCTTTCCAAATTGAGAGCTGCGCGCTCCTCGTCTTGTGCGGAACTCAGGATGCGGATGGTAGCGTAGAAGCCCGGGGAGTTTGCCTTTTCATCGATCGCCTTACTGAGCTCTTCGACCTGTTGTGACACGCGTTCTCCTGACCCACCTTCTTTCGGCCCTTCCTTGTCATCGGAAAACATATCCATGACCGTCGCGGCCCACGATAGGGGATTCCACCATGCAAATTTTCCACTGCTCTTCTTGGGGTTAATCAGATGCTGCGCTTCTTTTTGCAGTGCTTTTTGCCATCCGCCCTTCGCCGGCCGTACGATGATCTGGATAGCCGCTCCTTCATCACTCTTGAGTTTACTGAATGCATTTGTCAGTGCGTTATTTGGGTCGCTTTTCATTTCGTTATAACTTTTAAACGGCAAAACGAACGATTTGTTCGGCACCATGTACGTGCCGGCGGTGACAGAGTTTTTCGTAAAAATATTGTAGTCTTCCACGATGTCAATGACGGCATCGGGATAGAATGACGTGAGATGTTTTTCGATAAGTGGGATGATGCGACGCGGCGCAACAACAAACGTCAGAATTTCCCCTGCGAGTGCTGCGTACTCCAATGAGAAGAAATGCGATCCTTTCCAGTAACGTTTGATGCCAGAGACTTTGAGACTCGCAAGCGTTTGGAACAAATGATCCATGATGCCGAGCACGTCCTTAAACGTCTTTCCGGTAGAGAATTGTTCAGATTCGATTTCTTTATCTTCTTTACTTTCTTTCTTCGGCATCAGGATTTGCAGGAACACCATGTCCTTTTCCCGTTTGCGGTCTGCAGCCAAACGCATAACCCAGAGCGCTATCCAGCCAATTCCAGCAAGTACGAGCAGAAGGCCGATAGAGATAACGATATTCTGCATGAGTGTATCTATAGTATCGTATTCTCAATGAGGTACGAGAATCGTCTTATTATAGCAGAAAAACACTGATTTTGACAGCTATTCTGGATATACAAAAATCGACACGAGTAGCATGCAGAATGCACATTACACTTGGCTCTTCTTCAGCAGTCTTTCCACCATTTCCACAAGCGACTTGATTGTCATATCTTTCTTCACGAAATAATCATCAACTTCGTGCGTTTTTCCGCGATCACGGTTTGCCTGATCGTCAAAGTTCGTAAGAATGATGACGGGGAACGGACGACTGGCCTTTGGCAGTTTTTCAAGTACGCCAAAGCCATCAATGATCGGCATATTGATATCGAGAAGCAGAAGATCCGGATTCTCTTTTGCAATGAGATCCAGTGCTTCCTGACCGTTGATAGCCGTTCGTATATCGTACGCTTTGCGGTCAAATTTTCGAAGATACAGATCCCGGAGAACCGTGTCATCTTCCGCTACAAGCAATTTAGGCAAAGCCATTAAGAAAAACTATACGGGAGTGTGATTGAATGTTCAAGCTTGTTTCGTCAAGAAAAAACGCCCTTGCGAGCGCTCTTCCTTGAGATGGGAGTTTTAGTTGAACGACACACGGACGTATTCTTTGATCTGCGCACTACCGAGCATTTTCTCCACCGACACATTCTGGTCTTTGACGAAAGCTTGCGTGGTGAGAGCATTCTCTTCACGGAACTTTTTCTCTTTGCCCATCATGATCTTCTCGAGGATTTCCGGTGGTTTCTTGTCATTTTTCATCTATTCTTTCCAGATCTCTTTCTCTTT
>CALRGQ010000045.1 GCA_943357915.1 Candidatus Peribacteria bacterium | reverse complement strand
TGAACACTTTTCAATTCGACCTCACCGGTTGCGATATGAGCGATGATCTCATCTCAAAATGTGCAAGCATCCACCAAAATTCTCTCCCCACTTTTCTTCTGTGATATTCTCTCCTTACTCATGACTTATCATCGGGGTAATCTCAGGGTCGTTTTCGGATGAGAAAATACTGTGGTGGAGTAATAACCGCTTACTACCGCAAACAGCCCTCACCACCTAGCCTCCTCTCCAGCGATCTGGAGAGGAGGGAGCCTGAGCTTTCTCTGATTACGGACATTTCTCTCTCCATAACTATGGAGAGAGATGTCGCCGCAGCGACAGAGTGAGGGCTGTAGGAAGGGCGATGAGGGATAGTGAGCGGTTATGCGGGGAACATGCCTCTAGCCTCATGTATACAAGCCGTTCACACCTATTGCATCTCCGCTGGCACCGGAAGTCCGAGAATCTGAAGGCACAGCGGGGCGATATCCTTGATAGACTCGCAGTGTTTGATGGCCTGAACATCGGGGAATACTGACGAATGCACGAATGTCTGCACGAGACTCGTGGTATGACTAGGGTTCACGGTGACGCTGTCCTCAAGCAACATACATTCGGCGTTGCCGTGGTCTGCGGTGATGATCCAATCGTAGCCAGCGGCATCGAGTGCCGGAAGGAGAACGGAGAGATTTCGATCAACGGTCTCGCACGCTTTCACGACTGCATCAAGCTTGCCGCCGTGGCCGACCAGGTCGGGGTTGGCGTAGTTCATAACAATGAGACCGTACTTCTTGTCCGTGATATTCCTCAGAACCGTGTCTGTGATGCGATCGGCACTCATCTCGGGTGCATCGGCAAAGTTCGCGACCTTTGGCGACTCAACGATGATGCGGTCTTCACCTTTGTACGGCTCTTGGCGCTGTGCATTGAAGAAGAATGTCACGTGCGCAAATTTGTCGGTCTCGGCGACACGAAGCTGTTTGATGCCCGCTTCCGAAACCACTTCGCCCAGCGTATGACTGACGTCCTGCGGAGGAAATGCGACGGGGAGGTGGTCGGAATACGGCCCCATGCACACCACATCCGTGACGCGCGTTGGCCGTGGGAACTCGGTGAAATTTTCCTCTTCGAGCGCGCGGACAATCTGAATCATGCGGTCGCTCCGGAAGTTTGCACAGACGACGACGTCTTTCCCTTGAACCGGCTCGAACTCTTTGGTCTTGAGCGGACGAATGTAATAGTCCGTGCTCTGCTTGTCTGGTGCATTCAGATACCAGCGTTTGGCAGCGGCACAGAAATCATCGGTCACTTCTCCGCTCCCTGATGCGAGTAAATCGTACGCGACTTTGGTTCGGTCGGCATACTGCTTATCACGATCCATGCCGTAATACCGTCCAACGAGCGAAGCGATGGTTCCCAGTTGTTCGCGTGTGATTTCCTGTGTCAACAAGTCGAAGTCAGTACAGAAATATTGCTCGGGGACATCGCGTCCATCACCAACGAGATGAAGGAGAACTTTGGGAACACCCTGCTTCTTGGCGAGACGCAGCATGGCATGAATGTGCTCCACGTGACTGTGCACGCCTCCGCTCGAATAGAGGCCGACGATGTGAAGTGGCACGCCTTTGTTCTTCGCCCGTTCACAAGCCGAAACCAACACCTGGTTCTCGTAGAAATCTCCTTCGCGGATGGCACGGTTGATGTTTTCAAGCGGCTGCCACACGACACGTCCCGCTCCAAGTGTAAGGTGTCCGGGCTCACTCGCTCCTTGCTGGCCTTCGGGCAATCCTACTGCACGCCCAGACGCTTTCATGAGCACGTTCGGCACTTCCTTCTCCAGACGATTGATCGTCGGAAGTTTTGCGAGTGTGCGAGCATTCCCGGGGCCGGGAGGCGCGACACCGAATCCATCGATGATGATGAGGCAAACCGGACGCATGATCGGAACCTACCGCGCGGACTCAGAAACAGCAAGCACCGCGGAGCGGCGCAAAGAGAAAAAATGATCTACACTACGCCTAGCTTATGGATCAGATTTCTTTTGCCCACGCCGGTTTTCTTGAGACGGTCGCTGGATGGCCGGATGCCAATGTGCATCTGATTCTTATTGCGACCAAGCCCGATATCATCAAACAGATTCCGCTGTATAAAGAACTTCAGAAACGCGGACATCAGGTGATTTTGGGTCACACGGGTCAGCACTATGATGAAAACTTGAGCGGAGGAATGCTCAAAGAATTCGGTGTGCAGCCGGATTTTAATTTGAATGTCAGGGGTTCGATGCATGAGGTCGTTAGCCAGATCATCGGACGTTTGGGCGGGCTGCTTGCGGAACTGAAAGCGCGCGGCAAAATCGTGATCCCGTATGTTCATGGCGATACAACAACTGCGATGGCCGCGAGTAACGCTGCGTATTGTCAGGGGTTTTCTTCGGTGCACGTGGAGGCCGGCATACGGACGCTGACGCCGGATTATGAAAAAAGTGAAAAGTGGACAGTGAAAAGTGAAAAGTATAGTTGGGATATTGAAGCGTGGAGGACGTTTCTGATGGATCGGAAAAACTGGAAGCGGGGTAGTCAGGAGCCGTATCCGGAGCAGTTTAATACACGCTGTAGCGAGGCTGCGACTGGGATTCATCTGGCACCGGTGGAACTAGACAGAGAATTTTTATTGGCTGAAGGTTATAGTGAAGATCGCATCGCAGTTGTTGGGAATTCGGTTGTTGACGCGACAGAAGAGGCTTTGAAAAAAATGCATCAGAGTGGGTCTACGACCCGCGCGTCACATGGCATGGGAATTTTTGAGAAGTATCCGATGCTCGAACAGGGTAACTTCGTGCGGTTCTGTATTCATCGTCGTGAAAACTGTTTATCAGAGACGCGCTTCCGTTCGATCTACGATGCGATGAAAAATTTGATCGAGTCTGGGCGCACTGTGCTCCTCATCACCATGATCCAAACCAATCTTGCATTTGAGCGTTTTGGGCTTAAAAGTGAGGTAGAAGCTCTCGTAAAGAAGCATCCAAACTTTATTTTGAGTGATGTCTGGCCTGAGTACGGAGATGTTATTGCTGCTATGAGCAAGGCTTCGGTCTGCGCGACTGATTCAGGTTCTATGCAGGAAGAAATGAATGTGCTTGGCATACCGTGTGTCACGTTGCGCTTCGGTTCGGATCGTAGTGAATCGGCCATCGCCGGTGGTAACTTGATCGCCCCACCCGTTGATGCTGGCATCATTCAACAGATGATCGAATATGCGTGGGATAATCCGGAGATGAAGAAAGCGCCCAAGATCTACGGCAAAAACGTCAGCGTTGCCTGCATTGATGTTGTGGAAAAAATTCTACAATCCGGTTCGATATTCCGATCTGACGAAGAGCGTCTTGGGTTCGCACGCTCAGTCAAGTAGCAGTACAGTAGCGCCGATGCTCCAGCGCCTGCGTGAATCACTGGCTCTGATCCTGATTGCGGTTTTGCCGATGCATGCGATCCTCGTCACCGTGGCGACACATACCCTTGAAGGTCAGAATCATGCGCCACTTGCTTTTCTGGCACTGTGGAAGGAATCACTGTTGGCTTTCATTATGCTGATTGCCTTTGCAGAGCTTCTGCGCATGAAAGAACCCGAGCTCAAACATGCGGTAATGTCTCTCGATCTGATTGATTGGTGCATCATCGTCGTTATCACATTCGGAGTAGCAGTTTCAATCTTTGGCGGTGCCGGACTATCGTTCGGTTGGCCTCTGAGCCTCGCTGATAAACAGTTCTTATTAGGATTCAAATATGATTTTCTGCCGCTGGTCGCATTCTTTGTGCTGCGCAGAGTGTTATGGTCCAGAAATTTCCTTGTCGTCGTCACTCGTACTATCGGCATGGTCGGGGTTGTGGCGGCAGTATTCGGTATTGCCACGCTTTTTTTGCCGCTCTCATTCTTCACCGGTATCGGGTACTCGGATCTTCATTCGCTGTATCTTCCAAACGCTCCCATCGCCTCGTTCCAATTTTTGGAAGGAACTGATATTCGTCGGATTCAGAGCTTCATGAGCGGGCCGAATCAGTTCGGTTTGTGGCTCCTATTGCCAATCTCGGCACATCTGCAACTTCTGATCAAATCACTCAGGGAACGTCGTCGTTTTGATGCCATGCTGTATGCTGTTGGGGAGATATTGGTTCTCATCGCTCTTTTCTTCACTTACTCTCGGTCAGCCTGGATTGGCGCCGCGGTCATTCTTGTAACAGTCTCGATTCTGCTTCTCAAAGACGTTATCACGAGTGCGTTTCATCGGACATGTGTACTTGTCACCGTTGGCGTTTTTGCAGTAGGCGTCATGCTGGTAGGAATGTGGTTCTCACCACAGATTCTGGTGCGAACACAGTCACTCAAGGGACATATTGAAAAGCCAATTGCGGCAATGGAGATTATGGGTGAACATCCACTGGGACTAGGGCTTGGGACTGCCGGACCTGCGAGTAATCATCTCAGCGATACATGCGTTTTTCTCGAAGCTGGTGCCGATTTTTCTTGGGCAACAAGCCGCAAGGACTTCTGTGTTTTTGTCGGTGGCGAACAAAAGCTACCGGTCGGCACAGCGTGCAATTGCCCACTACTCACCGAAAACTGGTATCTGCAGTGGGGGGTAGAGAGGGGGTGGGCGGGAGTTGCGCTGAGTGTGATGTTAGTATTCTTTGTTTTCAGAAGTGAAAAAAGAAAAATGAACAGTGAACAGTGGATTCTTCTTTCTTTCGTAGGGATTTCCGTTGCTGCCCTTTTCTTGCATGCATGGGAAGATGCCGCAGTTGCGTACACGCTGTGGTTATTGTTGGGGGCAGGGGGCTTGTGTCGCATGAGGCAAAAATTGGACGTCTGAGGGTGGGATTCTGCTATGCTCGAGCCATGTCTTCGTCCCCGCACCGTCGGTCGATCATCATTCTGGATTTAGGCGGACAGTATGCGCATTTGATCGCAAGCCGTATCCGTCGGTTTGGTTTTACGTCGTTTATTCTTCCCGCTGATACGAAAGCCGAGCTCCTCAAGGATGCTGCGGGTATTATTCTTTCAGGTGGGCCTCAGAGCGTCTATGAGAAGGGGAGTCCTGCGGCTGACCCTGGGATATTTTCGCTCGGGATTCCGGTGCTTGGACTCTGCTACGGACATCAATGGATGGCGCAAGCGCTTGGCGGCACAGTGTCTCCGGCTGTGGTGAAAGAATATGGCCCGACTGACATCAAGAAAGTGAAAAATGAACAACGAAGAGTGAATAGTAATTTGTTAGCGGATTTACCGGAGGGATTTAGAGTCTGGATGTCGCACGGGGATGAAGTAACAAAGCTTCCGAGCGGGTTTGTGACTGTGGCGAGTTCCAAGGATTGCATCCATGCAGCAATGATGAATGCCGAGAGAAAATTATTCGGTATTCAGTTTCACATTGAGGTGACGCACACGCAGTATGGCATGGAAATTTTACGAAATTTTGTGGATCTCTGTCAGCCCGAACCGTGGTCGGTGACAGGTTACGCGGCCAAGATCAGTGAGGAGGTGAAAAGAGAGGTAGGCGACCAGCCTTCGTCCTCTGGACTACGGCCGGCAGGTCGGAAAGTTTTTATGTTGGTTTCAGGCGGCGTTGATTCGACTGTCGCATTTACACTTCTCAATAAAGTTCTTGGCGCAGAACGCGTTACCGGATTACTTGTCGATACAGGGCTCATGCGCAAAGGCGAAATTACGGCGATTCAGAAAGCGTTTGAACCGCTTGGCATTCATAATCTCCACATTGAGGAAGCATCGGAACGATTTTATGCAGCACTGGAAGGAGTGTACGAACCGGAAAAGAAACGCGAGATTATCGGTAATACTTTTCTTGCGGTTCAAAAAGAAGTCAGTGATCGGATGGGTCTTAAAATTGAAGAAGGTTGGATGCTCGGACAGGGGACGATCTACCCGGATACGATAGAAACCGGAGGCACAAAACATGCGGACAAAATTAAGACGCATCATAACCGTGTCGAGCTTATTCAGAAGATGATGGAACAAGGACTCGTTGTTGAGCCGCTTAAAGAACTCTACAAAGATGAGGTTCGGCAACTTGGCGAAGAGTTGGGGCTTCCACACGATTTGGTCTGGCGTCAGCCATTTCCGGGCCCTGGTTTGGGTGTGAGGATTTTGTGTGCACAAGAGCCGTCGCTTCCGAAAGATGGGGGAATGAGTAGCGGCAAGCGTGGGTCTACTGACCCGCAGATTGCCGAGATGGTGCTTCCAGTGCTATCCGTGGGTGTGCAAGGTGACGGACGAACGTATCGTCATGCACTAGCGCTTTTTGCTGATGACAAAACTCCGACTGATACGCACTACGGACTTGCAACGTCGATCCCGAATGGGAGCCGTGTTTTTAGCCGTGTGCTTTTGTGTACCTCACACGCTAAGCCGTTTGATCCTGTCTTCACTCCGACGATGATCGAACAGAAGACTGCAGATTTACTGCGTGATGCAGATAGCATCGTTGATGCTGAAGTCAGAAAAGCAGAGCTGTATGACAAAATTTGGCAGTTTCCGGTTGTACTTCTTCCGTTTGGGTCGCAAGCAGGCGGGCGCTCTATTGTGCTTCGTCCAATCGAATCCACAGACGCAATGACAGCTGCCGCATACAGATTGCCTCATGCGTTTCTGAGGCAGGTCACCGAAAAGATTCTACAGATCGATGGCATCGATGCCGTGTTTCTTGATCTGACAAATAAACCACCGGGAACTATTGAGTGGGAGTAGGAGGGGTAGAAAAGTGAGAAAAGTCAGGAAACGCAGGAATGTATCTGTATACTACTGCTCCATGGCTCATCACGTACTGCCACCGGAAGAGCTGAAGACGCTTGCAAAACTTGCGCAGGACGGTGATACCGAAGCATTCGGCAAAATTTATGACGCATTTCTGACGCCGGTGTACCGGTATGTTGTGTTTCGATTTCCGGAGGAACTGGCGGAAGATCTTGTTGCTGATATTTTTGTGAAAGCATGGGAAAAATTACACACATATAAGGCGTATGCCGGTATTCCATTTTCGGCATGGCTGTTTCGGATTGCCCGACATTCGGTGATCGACGCGTATCGTAGCCAACGTGGTTTCGAGGAACTGACGGAAGAGATTATCGATGATGATGCCGAGAATCACCCGAAAACGCGCACAGAGAGGGCAATGTCAGTAGCGACGGTGCGCGGTGCGCTTGAAAAACTGCCCAAGATGTACCGAGATATTCTGCTACTGCATTATGTTGCCGGGCTTGGTCATAGTGAAGTGGCAAATGCCATGCGCATGAGAGAAGGACATGTCCGTATTCTGAAATTTCGTGCACTCAAAAAGTTAGAAGCGTTGCTTCCCAAAGATCCGCTTCGTGATAACGTTTGATATTTTTCTATTTTCTGTTTTTACTATGCAAGTTTTGACTCCAAACATTGTAACAAAAGTCTTACATTTCCGTTTTAACAAGCGCAAACTGCCTTCCCTATGTCTCTAGAGCATTCGCTTCGCACACTGGCCGAAAATGTCACTCCAAGTGATATCAAACGTCATGCGATAAAAGCTCACATGCAGGCTCGGATTCGCCCAAATATACTGCTTTCGGCTGTTTCCGGTGCTGTTCCCAGTTCGTCAGTGCGTTTGTCTCTCAAAGACAAGATTTTTCGGGCCATCCGTCCAGAACTTGCTCAAAATCTAGAATCACTTGCTTCAAAGACACATCTTGCACCATCCAGCCTCCAAACGCTTCGTAACGTCATTTTGTCACGATTGCAGCCTTTACAGCCGGTTCCTGTGGTGCATACCGGTTTTAAGTGGGCTGCTACGTTTGCGGTTTTTCTTCTCATCATTCGTTCGATGCCTCTGATTCTCCTTGCTCCAGCAACGCAGGCTGAAGTGGGAGTACAGCTCGTACCGAATGGTCAGAATGTATCAGTATATGCTGGCGGCGTATGGCGTGATGTCACCGAACCACAGATCATCACAAATGCTGTCATGGTGCGTACCGGCACTGCCGGAGCAACGCTTGTGCTCAATGATGACGGTGTCCTTCGTCTCGGATCTGATACGACCGTTAAACTTCATGACATCGGTGACCGACCACAGCCGCATGTGGACGGACCGACTGCCACACTGCTTCGTGGAAAAGTCTGGGCGTTTGGGTTGCTACCTCCTATTGTTGAAGGGCTTATCGTTGAGACGTCCAACGGAACACTTACGTTAAATGCTGGCAGCGTTTCTCTAGAAGATGATGGTAAAGGCTCGGTCACGGTAGCCGTGTATGACCGTGGTATTACTCTCGAAAATAATCAGCAGACATCGTTTTTGGTTTCCGGAGAAAAGACAGTCTTGAAAGAACATAAGGCTTTTGGCATTCAGAATATGCCTACTCGTTCATTTGCTGACAGTTGGGTTACACAAAATCTCTCACAGGATGCAGTGCATCGTTCAGACATTGCCAAACTGCAGGAAGAACGTCGTACGGAAGTGGCGGGAATTTTGCCGACGTCGTCGTTGTATCTCGCTAAGCGCTTTGCTGAGCAGGTAGATGTACTTTTCACACTCACACATGATGGCCGTACCGAAAAACGTATCGCGCAAGCTAATACACGTTTGAACGAAGCACTCTCGCTTATTCAAGAAGGCCAAGGTAGTGAGGCTAGTGTCCCTCTTGCGGAATACAAAGACTCGCTTGTTGCCCTTGCAGCTGATGATAACGATAACCTCGTCAAATATCTTATTCAGAAACAAATCGTTGATGCGAGCGCATCACTGACGACAGCAAGTGAGAGTCCTGACGCTAGTATTCAGCTACTCAAAGATGCAGTAGCACATGTCGGCGCTGCCATACCGAATGCCGACCTGAAGCCACGAGACATCGAAGGATATGTCCTTGTCGATAAACTTATGATGATCAATAACATTCTCTCGAAAGGTGAGGATATGACTTTGGCTGTCAGCGAATATGCCGAAATCAGTCCGTACATAGAAGCTCTGTTGGCGGATGAAGGTGGTACACACCCCTTGCTCAAAAAAGAGGCCAACTCACTGCTCGTCAGTACGTCCGCACTCCTGAAAGATGCTGAGAATATGGAAAAAAATGAACTTTTCATCGCCATGAAAGAAGATGTTGCACAGTTTTTACCGGCTGAACAGACGCAAATTTTGGTATCCGAAGAAGCACTGAATGCCCAGGTGATGGCTATGATGGATCGTATCTTCTGTAAGAAGTGCGCCGGCGGTCCCTTCAAACATCCCGCAAGCCGTTACACAGAATTGCAGAATGTCTTCAGGGATCTCGTGAGTAATCCAGATCGCGGTACGCTTTTGCGTCGTTTGAAAGTGGCTCTTCCGGACAAGTTAGGAGAGTACGTTAAAACCGAGATACAAGAGCTTGGTGGTGAACTAGAGAGACAGCAATAACTCTCAGGTTTGACTTTCCATGTCAGCCTCAAGTACCTTCCTCACACTGTTTCTTTTTCTTTTGTATGTACACGATTACCGATCTGAAACCGGGTAGAGCTGTCACACTTGATGGCGAGCCGTTTATCGTCCTTGCATCGCAATTTGGCCGCAAGAGCCAGAGCCAGGCCAACATGCAGTGCAAACTCAAGAACCTCAAGACTGGTGCCATCGTTGCGCGGAACTTTCAGGGCAGTGAAAAGATCGAACCTGCGGATGTGGGATACCGTCATGTGCAATATTTGTATGGCAATAACGGCGTGCGGTCATTTATGGATTTGCAGACGTATGACCAGTTTGATCTTCCGGATGAAACAGTGGGCGACGGCGTACAGTTTCTCGTGGACGGTTTGGAAGTGGATGCGTTGATGTACGAAGAAAAGCCGATTGGTATCAAACTACCGGTGACGGTGGTCTTAGAAGTGGTTGAAACCATGCCAGGCCTCCGTGGTGATACCGCACAAGGTGGTGATAAACCGGCAAAGCTCA
>CALRGQ010000044.1 GCA_943357915.1 Candidatus Peribacteria bacterium | reverse complement strand
AAGTTCTTGTGCAATATCTCGATGAGAATAGTGCTTCTTGAGAAGAATACTGATTTCCAGCCTTTCAGCTGAAGTGAAGTGATGATGAGCCATAGCGGATGAGTGTAGTACCTCATCCCAAGTGATGCATTTCAAAGGTCAGCGGGGGTCTTTCTCATTTCGTCCTTCTTTTTGCTACCTCTCTCTTTTTGTACGGTGGTCGCACAGTGTTCTTAGTTTTTCTGAGAATAGCGTGCGACCCCCATTTACAATTTGGAGAAGGGGATCGTGTTCTGGTTTTACCAGAGCCTCCAAATGGTCAATCTGTTCGAGGTACTTGTATGAATGATTTTCGAACCGGCGCCATTTGCGCCAAACACACGGCCTGCGGGTCACTGCTGGGCAACAACCATGAGATGCGCTTTCCTCGCGGCGATTAGCATCGCAAAACCAAGGTCAACCAATTAAAACGAAATGAGTCAAAAGGCTCACTGGGTGCTGCTTCGTTGCAGCGCTATGAGGGGCTGCGCTCGTCGCAGCCCTTTTCTTTTGTGTGCAGTAGAACTTTTCTTTCTACTTCACACAGCCCTCATCACCCAGCCTCTTCTCCAGCGATCTGGAGAAGAGGGGGCCTGAGTAGTAAAGAATCAACGTTTGAAATCTGTGGAGCAGAGCTTCCTTCTCCATACCTGCCCGCCGTAGCTTTAGCGAAGGTGGGTCGATGGAGAAGGATTGAGGATGAGGGCTGTAGGTTGCCTACTTCCTCCTCCTCAGCAGATAAAAGTCCTGTACGAAGATCGTAATGACTGCGGTTGTGGGGACAGCGAGGATGATGCCGACGACGGGGTGGACTGCGTTTTGATCATGTATCATGGCAACAATGACGATCTCTCCATTTTTCAATCTCAAGGGCAGGACTTTGGTACTCATTGATTGGGCGAATATTTATCATGCACAAAAGAACAATGGTTGGATGGTCGATACACAGAGTCTGTTTTCTCTTTTCAAGAACCATCATGACGTTAGCGATATCGTTCTTTTTCATGGAACGGATGCACATGAAAAGTCGACACAGTTCCTCAGTGAGCAAACAGCCATTGGATATCGTATCGTTACGAAAAACGTTAAGAAAGTACCCGTAACAAGGGATCATGAAGACAATCTTCTCGCTAAATCGATTCTCCGACGCAAGTGTGATTTTGATGTGGAGATTGCAAAAGAAATTCTTTTAAGTCTTGAGAATTATCAGGGCTTTATCCTCATGAGTGGCGATGGTGATTATGCTCCGATTTTCGATGTGCTTCGTGAACGACATAAGCAAGCGATTCTTATTTTTCCAAAAGGTGGCCTTGGTCGGGAATATCTTGAAGACGAACAACGAAAGAAAGCAATATTTCTCTGTTCCCTTGAGCGACTTCGAAGTTTTATCGCTTCAAAAAATATCCTGGCAAGACCGAAGTCCCACCAGGCGTGATTAGAATCATTGTAGCAAAAGACTACATCTAGTCAAGATCTTTTCTTCTTACTTCCTCCTCCTCAACAAATAAAAGTCCTGCACGAAGATCGTAATGACTGCGGTTGTAGGAACTGCGAGGATGATGCCTACGACGGGGTGGACTGTGTCGGGGAAACTGACGCCGACGAGCATGCCAAAGATAATCGCGATTGGGGAGAGGCCTACAGAATGCTTCATGATCAGTGGCACCAGTAAATTATTTTCACAGAGCTGGATGACGTAGTAGACGATGGCGACGACGCCGGCCCACACGAACCCGTACTGTGAGAGTGCGATAATGATGGCTGGAACCGCGCCGATGAGCGGACCTGCATATGGAATAAACTCGGTGAAGGCAGCAAGCAGTGCCAATGTTTGCGCGTACGGCATGCCGAGGATTTTCAGTGCGATGAAGACGAGGATGCCAATCGAGAGACACAAGATCAGCTGGCCACGGAACCATTGCGAAATCTTCACGTAGATCGCCTCAGCTTTTGAGTCGTAATAGCCGCGGTATTCGCGTGGCATGACGGAGCGCAGAAAGTCTGAAATTTTCTCACGTTCTAGTTGGATGAAGAATGCGAGCACCAGAATCAAGATCAAGTTCACGAAGAATCTGAATCCAGTACCAGCGATTTGGATTGCGAATTCGATGGATGCCTGCGCGACTGCTGACAGATCTTGGCCGAATCGGAAGAGCGCTGAGGCACGGTTTTTGATGCCCAGTTGTTGGAGTACGTCCTGCGTCATGACCGTGAGACGCTCATTCATGCTGTCCGAGAGGAACGTGAAATGGACATTCGGATTGATCAGGAACGCGTCAGCGGACGTGTTGATATAGCGTGCGATATCCTGCAGCTGCGAGGCGACGATGGGGATGAGGGAGGCCAGCAGGAAGGCTGCGATGGCGATAAAGACGAAATAGAGAAGCAAGACTGCCACGCCGCGTGGGATGCGTCGGCGTTCCAGCCACCGGACGTTCGTGTCGATAACGATGGAAATAAAGCATGCCAAAAAAAGGACGAGAAGCGCGCTTCTGATGGTTATCAGTGCTTTTGATGCGTACCAAATCAGTAAAATAATAGCTGTGGCCTTGGCGATCGTTTTGATAGAGACATCGAACTGCGTGACAGTCTGCGCTTTCTGATCCGGTGGTAATACTGCCTTTGTGAACTTTCCTTCTTCTTGGGTATGCATGCGAGATTTTGCCTTAGTCCAGAGTGACTGAGCTTTGGCGCTTAAAATCTGGATCGACTTGAAGCTGTCGGCGGTGGCATTTTTCTTTGGCATAGATTATTGGGTAACGGTGGAAACAATGGTATCAAGAATAATGTACGTGAGGAGCGAGACCGCAAGACCCACGAGCGCCATCGAGATGCCTTTCTTGGCTTGATCCGAACTGCCACCCGGGATAGCAGGGCCGATCATGTACCGAAAGCCGTTGATCATGAGCATGATCAAAGAAATGGACGCTGCAAAAGCGATGACAACAAAGGTGAGATTGGAGATGTATTCGGCGATGCAGGTGAACCCGATGCCGGCTTGCCCCACTCCGCCATCTGTAAAAATACTATTGCATGTTGGACTATTGGGCGGTTTCAAGTTTGCCGGCTGTGCCATGGCGACCGGAATAAGAATGCTCAGAACGTTGACCATGGAGCCAAGTATGCGCTCTCTCTACACCGAAAGTAAACATCGCCGTTCCAAAAAACTGTTATACTGAAAAGTCCTATGGCATTTTCTTGGGCTACCACCCGCCGGCCAATCGTCGCACTTGCTCCTATGGCAGGTGTCACTGATGCGTCGTACCGTCAGCTCATCAAAAAAGTTGCGCCAGAAACAGTGGTGTTTACAGAATTTTTAAGTACAAATGCTATTTCCTACGGTTCGGAACGTACGCTGAAGATGCTTGAGTTTGATCCTGCAGTTGAACGTCCGTTCATCGTGCAGATTTTTGGCTCTGATCCGCAAAAATTCTTAGAGGCATGCAAAGTGATAGAACAAACAGGTGCCGATGGCATCGATATCAATATGGGTTGTCCGGCGGCGAAGATCGTTTCTTCATGTTACGGTTCGGCGCTGATGCGCAATCCTGTACTAGCCGCAGAACTTGTCGCTGCGGCATGCAAAGCAGTGAGTATCCCGGTCAGCGTGAAGACACGTCTGGGTTGGGACAGTCGTGAGAATTTGATTCCGTTTTGCAAGGCACTCGTGGATGCTGGAGCGAAAGCATTGTCTATTCATGGTCGCAGATACTGTGATAAATTCACCGGCAAAGCCGACTGGGAACCGATCTATGCTCTTAAGAAAGAAGTGAATGTTCCGGTCATCGGCAATGGCGATATTGCGTCAGCTGAGGATGCACTACGGATGATCAGAAATTTAGATGGCGTGATGATTGGGCGTGCGACATACGGGAATCCGTGGCTGATGAGGGAGATTGCAGAAGCTTTTAATGAGTGTCTGCTCAGTCGTGATGTTAATGGGGAGTGGAAAGTGGAAAGTGGAAAGTGGAAAGTACCGGGTGAGATGACGTCGGACGAAAAGTTTGGGATTTTCCGGAAGCGTGTGCCATTTATTTTGGATCACTGTGATTTGTCCGTGAAATATAAGGGCGAAAAGAGGGGAGTGCTCGAGATGCGCAGGCATCTTGGGAGTTATGTGAAAGGCTTCGACGGCGCGAAAGAGCTCAGGATGAAGCTGCTGACGCTGGAGCGGTTGGATGAAGTCCAAAGTGCTTTGAAGTCGGTGTAGATGAGGAAGCCAATTCTACCCATGGGAGCAGGATTCTTCCTGCGTTTGTCGATGACCGCTGAAACTCGTCAAGCGCGGGTAGAAACCCGCTCCCGTTGGGGTAGGATAATATTTTACTCTTAGAGTACTACTTTGATCCCCGGGCCCATCGTCGGATTGATACTCACTGACAGGATGTAACCGGCTTTGATACCGGAAGGCTGTGCCTCTTTGACGGCTGCGATCAGTGCATTCAGGTTTTCGGTGAGTTTCTCAGCACCAAAGCTGACTTTACCGAATGTACCGTGAATGATGGCCTGTTTGTCCATCTTGAACTCGATACGGCCTTTGCTGAGCTCTTCGATGACTTTGGCCGGCTTATCGGACACTGTTCCTGACTTCGGGCTTGGCATCAGACCTTTTGGTCCAAGAACTTTAGCGAGTTTTCCAAGATCTTTCATCAGCTGTGGCATCGCGACCGTGATATCAAAATCGAGCATTCCTCCTTCGATCTGCTTGATGAGATCCACACCTCCTGCATGCATAGCACCTGCTTTCTTTGCAGCATCGACGAAGTCATCCGTCACGAAAGCGGCGATACGGACTTTCTTGCCTGTGCCGTGTGGCAAACTGACAGTTCCACGAACGAGCTGATCTGACTGTGTCATATCAGCACCGATGCGCATGTGTACTTCAGCAGAGCCGTCAAACTTCGTGACTGCGACTTTCGTGAGCAGCTGTACTGCTTCCGTCAGTGCGTACTCTGGCTTGGTTACCAGCAATTTCTTCTCGCGATACTTCTTACCGCCTTTCGGGGCGACGTTTTTGGCATTGCTCATAGTGTATGGGGGGACGTGGTAGAAAGGGGTCGCCCTGTACCGTAGCTAAGCTACTGGTACCGGAGCTCCCACGAGCCGGAATAGTGTAAAGTCATAATTCACAAGTCACAAGTGAAAACTGTGTGAGTCATAAGTCTAAAGTCACAAGTCACAAGTATTGTACTTATGACTTTCGGACTTATGACTTTTCTGCGACTGTTATTACCGCTTTTTAACACTCTTAGAAATTTTTACAGCTCTGGCTGCGTGCTTGTTCTTTGCAGTGATGTGCACAGATGCAGAGAGCATCATGGTGATACCGAGTAAAATCATCGTGATCGGCAGTTCCCATCCATCGATACGCGTTGTGATGAGGAAGCTGAGCATGAGCGAGAGGGCGGACACGAACGTGATGAGCCCGCCGATGATTTCTATCGTGTGAGAGAAGACAAGGCGCGGGATCATGGCTGATGCGTGGTCGACAGTAGTAAGCACGCGGCTGGCATGTGTCATGACGCCAATGCCGGTGACAAGCAGCAAGATGAGTCCGGAGAGGAGTGAGGATTCGGGGAGTGAGTTACCGATGACGCTGATCATGAGTTGCACGACGCTCATGCTGAGAAGAATGAGGCCGAACGTCTTCCAGAGATAGCATGAAATTGCTTTTGCGATACCTTCAGGCTTGGCGCCTGGAACCATCATGCTCGGGATAAAAAGTGCAACATACGCGACGAGCACGGCCGTAAGCGCGTACAGGAGCGTACTCGTATCAAACAGACTGAAATTAAAATCGGTCATAAGAGTGCGGGGAAGTTACCGCCTATCCTACGTTCTTTTTGTCGTGTGTGCCGCTTTGCAAAGCGAAAAAGGCTTGCGTGCTCGCATCATCGGTTTTTTGATCGCGCCTCTTTTAAGCTTATTTTTTCATGTCGTCTTCCACAATGATGCCCATATTCTTGGCGGTTCCGGCAATGCTTTTCATCGCGGATTCGATCTTTGTCGTATTCAGATCCGACATCTTCACTTTTGCGATTTCCATGATCTGCGACATTTTGATCGTGCCAATTTTTTCTTTGTTCGGCTTACCGGAGCCTTTCTCTTTACCGATTTTTTGGAGAATCAGGTACGAAGCAGGTGATTGTTTCAGAATAAACGTAAAACTACGATCTTCATAAATTGTGATTTCGGCTGGAATGACCTGACCCATCTGGCCTTTCGTTTTATCGTTAAATTGCAGACAAAACTGCTGAATGTTGATTCCGGCCTGTCCGAGCACGGGACCGAGTGGCGGAGCCGGATTGGCTTGTCCACCGCGTGCCTGCACTTTGATGACTTTCATGATTTTCTTTGCCATAGCCGCGATACTGTAGAGAAAGCATAATGAGGCGTCAACAGTGATTCGAGAACCGCGGGCGCGAACGCCACGCTTTACTGCACCGCGGGCGCGAACGCCACGCTCTATATCCAAACAGAGCGTCCCGTTCCGGGCGCGGTGACTGACGTGAACGCCACGCTCTATTTGCTGAGTTCTGCCACTAATTGCTCTAAAACATCCTGTCCGTTCTCTGCGATGCGTATTTCGTACAGTCTGGTTCGGACTCGTAAGAAGACGATGTGTTCGGCGCTGAGAGCTGGATCCATAAATGAAAGATAGTCGACGGGTGGGCCGTTCGGTGACGTTCGTGTTTCATCGATAAGATCCGTGACTTTTCCTGAGAATTGTTCCTGCAATGCTTGTTTCAGTGTGGCGAAGGTCGTTTTGACATCGTCACTTTCGATCCACGATAACAAAAACGCACGGTCGTTATTCCGTAGCAGAACTGAGGTTTTTACTTTGGAGCGATCCGGAGCAATAAGTAGCAGGAAGCCAGACTCACCGGTTTTTTCAGGTACGAGTTGCAGCCGAGCCAGAATATCTTCGACACTGACGTTACTCGCTTTTTTTGTAGAAACACCTTTTTTTACCACATCGGATTTTGAGGAACTTATCATGGCATCCGAACTCATGACTGATGAAGAAACCGAACTGGAAGAAGCAGCTTGGACATCTGGCGGCGGTGGCGGAATGACCTCTTCTTGGGTGGCATTGATGTGTGGCTGTTCGCTCAGGACATAATCTGCAGTGGCGAGCCCAGCACAGAGAATGAGGATCACGATGCCGGTAAGAAGTGTCGAACCTCGCATACCCTTGTAGTGTAGAAAAAATTCTTTATGAGCTTACCACGACTTTTGTGTCCGCTACCGTCACACCTTTATTACTGACAAGCACAGGATTTAAGTCGATCTCAGCAATCTGCGGACAGTCTGAAAGCATGTAAGAAACTTTACGAATAATGTCTGCAAGTGCATCAATATCCAGCGCTCCTTTTCCGCGCATTCCGGTGAGCAGTTTCCATGAATGCAGGCTTGTGAGCATATCGTACGACTGTTTTTCGCCAATCGGTGCTAACCGAAAACATGTATCTTTGAAGAGTTCAGTATAGATCCCACCGAGTCCGACCATGACGAGCGGTCCAAATGATGGATCATTCAGTCCGCCAACGATGAACTCGTTGCCAACGGGTAGAAACTGCTGGATCAGAACGCCGCGGATCGCAGCGCCTGGCATATTTTTTGTGCAGTCTTTGATGATCTCATCGTATGCTTTTTTCACATCATTCGCTGACTGCAAGTTTGTGCGCACTCCGCCGACGTCAGTCTTGTGCAGAATATCCGGTGAACTGATTTTGGCGATGACGGGGTAACCGATTTTTTCGGCTATTTCTTGCGCTTCTTTGGCATTGGTCGCGACGGCTTGTTCCGGAATTGGCACTTCATAGAGTGCAAAAAGTTCAGCGGCGATCTCTTCTGATAGCAGTGCTGTTCTACCTTTCAAAAGTTGGCGTGCTGCTGCCGCACGATCATCTCCGGTCGCGTCGTCTGCATGTTCTTTTTCATTTTCAGGCTTTTGTAGCAGTGCGAGTGCCCTGACTGCTTCTTCAGGAGTCTCAAAACACGCGATGCCGTTTTGTCTGAGAATCGACCGTGCTTCAGCTACCTGTGCTCCACCCATGAAACTGGTTGTGACGGTTAGCAATGGACGTGTTTTTTTTGCTTGAACAATTGCATGCGCGATATCTGAGCAAGGCGTCATGACTTGTGGCGTCAAAAGTACGGCGATGCCGTCAGTCTCGGGATCATCAGAAACAGCTTCCAGTGCTGCTTTGTATCTATCTCCCAGTGCATCACCAAGAACGTCGATAGGGTTTGCTGCACTTGCAGCTGCCGGTAATGCTGCTTTGAGCGTCGTGACAGTTTTTGGATCAAGCTCCGCAAGTCTTAAGCCCGCTGATTCGGCGGCATCAGTCGCGAGTACGCCCGGTCCGCCGGCATTGGTGATGATGGCGATATTGTTGCTGAGAAGAGGAGGGGATGAACGAAGTAGTGTCAGCAGCGCCAGAAATTCTTGGGTTGTAGAAGCGCGGTGAATACCAGCTTCTTGGCACGCAGCGTCCAGACCAGCTGTTGATCCCGCAAGTGCACCAGTGTGTGAGGACACTGCTTTTGCGCCACGCAGTGATACGCCGGCTTTGATGAGTACGATCGGCTTTTTTTGTCCAATTCGTTTCGCGGTTTCTACAAAGAGTTGTCCGTTCTTGATGCTCTCGAGGTATAAACCAATCACTGTTGTTTCTGGATCTTTCTCGCATACTTCCAAAAATGACACTTCATCGAGATCAGTTTTATTGCCGATGCTTGCGATGAACGAAAAATGCAGATGCTGCTCGGCCGCGGCATCAAGTAGCGCGACTGCCATCGCACCGGATTGGCTGAGCAGTGCGACGTCTCCGGATTTTTCAGGAGTGGCTGCAAACGAGGCGTTCAGGCCGATTTTTGGCCTGAGGACTCCTAAGCAATTTGGCCCGACCATGCTCATGCCGTACGTTTCGCAGGTTTTTTTCAGCTGCTCTTCTGCGGCGTGACCTTCTTTCGTTCCGGTTTCACCAAATCCAGCCGAGATCACCACCAGTGTTTTTACTTTTTTCTTGCCACACTCTTCGGCGAGTGCCGGAACAGTAGCGGCTGGCGTCACGATCACAACCATATCGATGGCGCTTGGAATATCGGTCACAGACGAGAAGCACGGAACACCCATGAGTTCCGTATGTTTAGGGTTCACCGGAAAAACTTTGCCCTGAAAACCACTCTCCAGCAGATTCTTCAGAATGTAATGGCCGAGTTTTTTCTCTTCACCGCTGGCGCCGATCAGTGCGATGGATGTGGGTTCGAGTGTGAACATTTTACTTATTGTATTCAATCTTGATGGCAATTGATAATGCGGATTTGGGAATTGAGAATCAGGTGTACTGACGTATACTCTGTTCATGGTCCTCAAGCGTGCAGAACGAAAACAGGCAGATACCGATGTTCGGGAGACAGTGAAAGAGAAAGATCTTGATCAAGCGGACTCAACCTTGCGTCCGGTGAATTTGGACGAATACGTCGGTCAGTCAGAGATCAAAGAGCATTTGAAAGTGTATTTGCATGCGGCGAAGAAGCGTTCTGAGCCGCTTGGACATACGATTCTTCACGGTCCTCCGGGCCTCGGCAAAACGACACTTGCGTATATTTTGGCCAAAGAAATGGGCGCACAAGTGCGGGTGACATCAGGTCCGGCCATCGAAAAGCCGGGCGACTTGGCATCACTGCTCACAAACCTGCAGGCCGGAGATGTTCTGTTCATTGATGAGATTCACCGTATGCGACCGGCGATTGAAGAAGTGCTCTATAGCGCGATGGAGGATTACGCGCTGGATCTTATGATCGGTAAAGGTCCATCTGCACGTTCGATGCGTATTGATCTGCAGCCATTTACGCTCGTCGGTGCCACGACAAAAGTAGGTGCAGTCAGCATGCCGCTACGGGATCGGTTTATTCATAACTTTAAGCTGACGTTCTATAAGCCGGAAGAAGTACAGAAGATCGTCGCACGGACTGCAAAAATTCTGTCACTCTCGATCGATAATGAAGCCGCCAGACTTGTGGCTCACGCAAGCCGCGCAACGCCACGTATTGCTAACCGCCTGGTACGTTCGATTCGTGACTTTGCACAAGTGAATGAAGAAGAAACCGTATCGCCGGCACGCGTGAAAGCGACTCTCGGTTTACTCGGCATTGATGATCGTGGACTTGATACGACTGACCGCTTGATCTTACTCACGGTGATCGAAAAATTCGGCGGCGGCCCTGTGGGCTTAGGTTCACTCTCTGCTGCGCTTTCAGAAGAAGAAGAAACTTTAGAAGACGTTTACGAACCGTATCTCATTCAGTGTGGATTTTTACATCGCACACCGAAGGGAAGAGCAGTGACGAAGCTGGCGTATGAACTTTTGGGGATGGATATGCCGGAGGGCGAGCGGCAGTTGTTTTGATATTTCTCGAACACGCGGGAAGAATCTAGCTCTTGAGACAGGTTACTTTGCAACAATGCTAGTGTGATTTAGTGGTGTCTGGGAGTTCTTACTATGCCTGCATCATCGTGTGCATTGGTCATGAAAGGGGAAGGTTCGGGATCTTCGCCTATGGTGGATCTCCATAAACCAAACTGCATTCCTAGCATTGAGATAACATCACCCAATTCATGTGGATACTGTGGTTCTTGCACGACCCGCACAAAGGGGCTCGTAGGTTTATTTCCATGCCTTGGGTTCTAAACCCCGTGACTTCAGTCCGATTGTAAAGCAGCCTGCAAGCCAATACGATCTATCCCACCATGTATTGGAGCGCTTCGCATTGCAGATATGACTGCCGATATCACCTCGTGTGGATCACCAAGTACAGACGATGTGCCTTGAGTCTTCCTATCCAAAAGCGTTTGGAGATGCTCTTTAAGGGCATATGTAAAGAACTCAATGTCCGCGTTATAGGGATTGGGATGGAAGAAGACCATGTGCATCTTTACCTTACG
>CALRGQ010000043.1 GCA_943357915.1 Candidatus Peribacteria bacterium | reverse complement strand
ATTTGGAGACGTATTCGACAACGAACTGCGCGGCTTAGAGGATAGTGAAATCCAAGGTACATCACTTCGTACGAATCCTACTTTTTTCAGTCCAGATGAAGAGAATGAGGTCATGCAAGTTACGAAAAATGACAAAGAAAAAAGCGGAGATGAAGGCTCTCGAGTGAGCTGAGGCTGGTTACAGCTCTCGCTACAGTAATTCAATCTCCCACCTGCGCCCCTCTTTTTTATTCATCAGGAAATCGATTTTGTTGTTCTTCATCAAAGTAAAGATACGGCGGGCAGGCAACTTGCTACATTTCTCGTTTCAAGAGTTCAATTTCGTCCCGTAGATCCGCCGCCTTCTCGAATTCCATATTCTCAGCCGCGATCTCCATCTGTCCGTTTAATTCTTCTATGAGGCGCTTCTTCTCGTCTTTCGGAATCTTCTGATGATCATACTTCTTGCGTGTCAGCTTCTTTTTACTGTGCTCTTCCGCGATGTCTTTGATCGCTTTGATGATCGTCTGCGGCGTGATGCCATGTTTCTTATTATGTGCTTCCTGAATCGTACGGCGGCGGTCCGTCTCGTCGATGGCGCCTTTCATTGCCGGAGTGATGACGTCTGCGTACAGCACGACGTGTCCGCTGATATTACGCGCCGCACGCCCGATGGTCTGAATGAGCGCGTCGCGTGACCGTAGGAAGCCTTGTTTATCTGCATCCAGAATCGCGATGTAGCTCACTTCCGGAAGGTCTAAGCCTTCACGTAGCAAGTTAATACCCACAAGGATATCGATATCACCGGCACGTAACTGCCGCAGAATTTCCACGCGTTCCATGGTTTCGATATCGCTGTGCAAGTAGCGCACGTTGTAGTCAGCATTCTGAAAGTACTGCGCCAGATCTTCCGCGCTCTTCTTTGTGAGCGCTGTGATGAGCACGCGTTCGCCACGTTTGATCGTCTCATTGATTTCTTTGGTGATGTGATCAATCTGATGTTTCTTGGGATGAATCGCTACTTGTGGATCTAAAAGTCCGGTAGGCCTGATGATCTGTTCTACCAAGTGTTTCTTCTCAGTATTTCGGTATTCGTATGGTCCGGGAGTAGCCGAAACGTACACACATTGTCCGACTCGTTCCTCAAATTCCTGAAACTTGAGCGGACGGTTATCCATCGCACTTGGCAGTCTGAAGCCATAATCAATCAGTGTCTTCTTGCGCTGCAAGTTACCCTCATGCATCCCGCCGATCTGCGGCAGTGAAATATGCGACTCATCGACGAACATCATGAAGTCTTCCGGAAAGTAGTCCAGCAGCGTCTCCGGTGGGGTGCCCGGTTCACGATTACCAAGATACCTGACATAGTTCTCGATGCCCGTGCAGTAGCCAGTCTCTTTGAGCATTTCCATGTCGTATTCAGTACGGGTACGAATGCGCTCAGCCTTTGCGAATTCTTTCATGTCTAAAAACACTTTTTCTTGAATTTTTACCTCGTCAATGATGTGCGAAATAGCTCCGTCGATCTTCTCTTTCGTTGTCACGTTGTGCGCGGCTGGGAAGATTTTGATCTCATTCAGTTCAGTCAGGACTTCACCGGTGAAACTATCCACTTCCTGAATCGTCTCGATCTCATCAAATGGCATCTCAAAGCGGATAACTGTATCTCCGCTTGGCGGGAACACTTCTACCGTGTCGCCAAGAACATGGAACATTCCTTGCTTAAAACTCATGGCGCTTCTGGTGTACTGAATATCGGTGAGTAGCCGCAGAAACCGTTGGCGCTGAAATGGCTGGCCGCGCTTCACGGTGATCGCAAGCGCTTCATAGTCCTGCACATCACCCAGACCGTAAATACATGACACGGATGAAACGATCAGCACATCTTTACGCGTGAGCAGGTTGAACGTCGCAGCATGTCGAAATTTTGCAATCTCTTCATTGATGCTCGCATCTTTCTCGATATATGTGTCCGTGGTCGGTAAGTACGCTTCGGGTTGGTAGTAGTCGTAGTACGACACGAAATAACTCACCGCGTTATCCGGAAAGAACGCCTGAAATTCCGAGCACAGCTGCGCGGCCAAAGTCTTATTGTGCGCAAGCACCAGCGTCGGCCGTTGCAATTGTTGCACGATATTTGCCATCGTAAACGTCTTTCCTGTGCCTGTAGCACCAAGCAGAGTCTGGTGACGCTCGCCACCTTTCATGCCTTTCACCAATTGCTCAATAGCAGCTGGCTGGTCACCTTTTGGCGTATACGGTGCGACGAGACGGAAGGGTTTGGAATCCATAGGGTCACGGGAGTATACGCTAGCGCAGAGGAGAGCGAAAGAGTGGGTTGGTGGGGAAACACCTATTTTCATCTACGTTAATTAATACCTACTCACTGATTTCTATTTCTTCCTCATCTTTTAATTTTCTTTTACTCAGTTTCATAGATTTTTGCCTCTGAGCTTCACGATCTGGTTCTGGTGGAGGGGGGTTGATCAGATCTACATAACTTCTATCTCCGTCCGCCGTATCAGAATTGAAATTATCGGCGACCGACAGTGTGTGCAGATTGAATATCGATGCAAAAAGTTGCGTGACGACTGATGCAGGGTGAGTGTCGCGGTAGTAGACGAGGAATGCACAAAAACGAGGCTCTGTTATGAGGAAGCCAGCCACTCTACGTGCGTTATCAATACTCGCTTTGATAGCTTGGATGACGGCACCTGTCGCTGCACTCTCTGGATATCGGCCATAACAATAGGCGAGCATCTTGAGCGCGTTTGCTGTGTCATTGATGCCGAGTTGTTCTTGCTCTCCTCGGTTTCTTACTTCATCTGCTACGAGCGTAAACTCTTTTTCACCTTGAACATAACCTGGGATTTCGCGAGCGGAAAAGCCATGTAGGTATTCGCCGAGGGCCCTAACGCTGGGTTCCTGGATCTTATTAGAGAAGTTAGGCGCAATTCTTTCATCACTAGGGTCGGGCGAGACTGCTTTTCCGAAAAGCTGTTCTTCGTACGTCATTTCCTCTTCCTCACTCTCTTCCTCTTCCTCACTCTCTTCCTCTTCCTTGGTATCCCCATAGGCTGCAGTAAGCAGAGCCTCTCCTGACAGGATTGGTTGCAATTCCGCGAGCCTCGCCAAAACAGATTCAACTTTCACCTTTATGTCTTTGGGTAATTTCCCATCCAAAAGTTGCTGACAGTAACAGTCTACGAATAAGAAATTTTCATTAACCATTCTAACATTATTGAGAGATCGTACTTCTTGATTGAATTGGTCTCTTGCTTCCAAGATGGCTTGAGCGGGGATGAGCATTCGAGAGAGGAGTTCGCGCATGTGCTCGATCGCAGTTTTACCTATGACGACAGGTTTGCGTTCTGAAGGTATCGAAACAATAACTCCTCTTCGTATCGCATGTGTCTCATGAACCATCGTCTTCTCCTCGTCTGGCAATGTATTAAGCAATACATCGATGGCGTTTTGGAGATGTGATGCGTCTTCACGAACGACATTTGTGCATTCCATTTTGAGGTATACAAAATCAGCCTCAAGGGGGTCACCTGCTGTGGTAATTTCTTTATCTCTCAGCGCCTGGATGAATGCGTCGGCGGTAGCAAGTACGGCACGGGCGCGGATGACTGGCTGGGACAGAAGTTTTTTCATGTGTTCCACGGCATCGGTTCCTTCCGGCACACCTACATACTCCACATCCTCACCCGGAACGATGGTGCCTCGGAACTCTTCCAAGATACTGGACATTTTTTGAAAGCGGATAATTTCGTCGAGTTTTTGTTCCAGTAAGTTTGAATCATTCATGAGATTCGAAGCGTTCTCACCTGTGAATCTTGCGATGAGATGCACGATGATCTCCATATCAGATTTTGAAGTGAGCTCCAGGGGATAGGCTACTTGTGACTGTGGAAGTTTGGCCGATGTTCCGCGTCCGCCTGGCTCCCCCGGCTCATGATCATCTAACTTCTTTTTCTGTCCGCTCATGAGCCCAAAATCACCCATTCTCTGCACACGGAGCCATGCCTGTGCGATACTCAGTCGTTCCTGAAGCGAACACTCCATTCCAAAGAGAACGCGGTCAATATCTTCCCAGTTCCTAGGAGCGCGCCCACATCGCAAATCGGACAGTAAAATGCGCCGCTGATTTTGACTCATGTCTTTCAGCGATGCCGGAGGGTTATTCTTTTCCACCCACTGTGTTCGTGAGGCGTCTGGGCGTGTGACGAACAGTGTTTCCATACGTGCTCCCAGGACATTGAGGCCGTAATTCTGCATGAAACTTTCCTCTTGTTCGGTTTTCCACTGTTCTTCCAACTGCTCTTCGCTTCCAGCGAGTTCAGGATCGTGTATTAGGATATTTTCAAACGTTTTTCTATACACGACTCGTTCTCTCATTATTGTGGTGAGTGTCTGATGACTAAGGTGGACGAGGGCGCAGTATTCTTGGATGCCACCAGTCAGAATGATCCTTCTACGGATGCGCTCCGCTAGATCCGTCGGAGGCCCACCGAAGTATGTTTCCCAGAGCTGCTTTCGTTCTTGCTCTGGAATTTGTGCTCGGTCCATCAAAATTAGGATTAGGTGGCGCGTCACACGTCGTTGGTCTTTTATTTCAGTCCTCATTGGTCGCGTATCAATTCCCTGTCTGTTGTCGACGGGAATTCTTTCGTAAAGATTACGGTAAAGATTGCGACCCTGTTCAGACATACCCTCAGCCTTGTCGCGCATACTCAAAGGAGGTTTTACCGCGCCTGGATGCACAGGTGTTTCTTCGTTAGCAGTTGCTGCCTCTGCTTCTTCGGCCGCTGCCAAGAGCGTTTTTGACATAGAATGGACGAATATTTAATATGTTTTGCAGTATTAAATCAAGGGTATTCATTAGCGAAAGGCAGATAGTGTCTCATCTCTGCCCTGTTTTCGATGTTGTGTTACCATCTCCCCATGCTCGACCTCGACCTCGTCCGCAAGAATCCAGAACTGTTTCAGACGGCATGCAAAAATAAGAACATCAAACTGGATGTTGCCGCATTTCTGAAGCTGGATGAAGAACGCCGGGCACTGATGTTTGAGAACCAGACAATGCAGGCCGAGCGCAATGCCGTGAGCAAGAAAATGCCGACGATCAAAGATAAAGCTGAGAAAGAGAAGGTCATCACAGACATGAAGGCATTGGCCGAAAAACTGAAGACAGAAGAAATGAAGCTCGCCGCGCTTGATAAAGAATGGATGGCAATGCAGCTACAGCTGCCGTCTGTTCCTCTTGCATCGGTTCCGGTTGGTAAAGACGACACCGAGAACGTGGAACTCCGGACACATGGCACGATCCCAACTTTTGCATTTGAACCCAAGGATCACGTGGAGCTAGGAACTGCACTCGATATTATTGATATTCCTCGCGGTGTGAAGATCGCAGGATCACGCAGTTATTTTTTGAAAGGCGATGGCGCGCGGCTGGAGCTTGCTGTTCTCCTCTTCACCGTCGATAGTCTCGTGAAGAAAGGCTTCACGCTCTTTACGCCGCCACTCATGGCGAACTATGCCGCGATGATGGGTACGAGCTATTTCCCGGGCGGTGAAGAAAGCGCATACGCTGTGGGTGTTGATCGTGAGCCGGAAGTAGGCCTGGGAGAGAAAGAAGCAAAGCAGATCGAGTCCGATAAGCATTACTTGGTCGGAACATCGGAGGTCGCAGTTGCGAGCTACCACAGTGGCGAGACGTTCAAAGCATCAGAATTGCCCAAGCGCTACGCGGGCCTCAGCAACTGTTTCCGCAGAGAAGCCGGAACATACGGCAAGGATATGCATGGGCTGTATCGGATTCATCAATTCCAGAAAGTCGAACAAGTTATTCTGTGTGAGAATGACCCCGAAGTGAGCGCGAAACTGCACGCAGAAATTTTGCAGAACGCGGAAGATGTCTTACAAGCGCTCGGACTTCCGTACAGAGTCGTTGCCGTGTGTACCGGTGATATGGGCAGAGGTCAGGTCTACAAAAATGACATCGAGACCTGGATGCCTAGTCGTAAGGGCTACGGAGAGACACACAGCTGTTCGACTTTTTATGAGTTTCAAGCGCGTCGTCTTGGCATCAAGTACGAAGACCCTTCGACAGGCTCAGGGCAGGCTCCGACTAAGAAATTTGTGCACACACTCAATAACACGTGCATCGCCTCGCCACGGATCCTCATCCCGATTCTTGAAATCCATCAGAATCAAGACGGTTCGGTGACGATTCCGGAGGTGCTAAGGCCATATATGGGTGGGCAGAGCGTGATTTCACCTCGTGCATGAAGACATTTCTCATCGTCGACGACTCACATGAGAAAATTCTCTTTCTTCGTGCCATGCTCAAGCGTGCGGACTGGAAAGGCGAGATCCTCGAAGCGATGACGACAGAAGATGCAAAGGCGATGATCGATGCACATCCAGAAATCTCAGCTGCATTCGTGGATTATTACATTCCGTCGGGAAATGGCCCGGTTATCATCGCATATCTGAAAGCAAAAAACCCGCAGGCGCGTATCGCTCTTGTTAGCTCAGGAGACAGTGCAAAAAATTCTGAAGAAGCGAAGACCGCAGGAGCGGAGACAGTTATTTGTACGGGTTATGAGTCTGATGTTGTGGAAGATCAACTGCTGACATTATTGAGAGAGTGGATGCTCTAGTCTGTACGATCATTCGTATTGATCGCTGAGAAAAGAACTTGCCGTAGGAGGTCGGAGGTTTGTTGTCTTTCACTTTCATTGTTCATTCTGTTCACGCGGCCTGTTAATGCGCTTACAAGATCATAGAGTTGTCCTCTAAAAGTTATTATGAATTTCTGAAAATCATCTGGTAGCTTCCTTAAAGCATTCTCATCAAAAATAGGTATAGCAGCGTTCTCATCAAAGGAAGATACATCCTCGGGAAGCATTGTATTTCCCCGAAATGATCTCATTTTATAAACTTGCATAAAGGCTTCAGTGTACACTCTCTTTGTCATATGCGCATCCTTTTTACCCGTTTCCCGCTCGTCAGTGCCGCTGGTGGCGCAGAAAACCAGACAATGTGGCTAACGGAAGAGCTGAAGTCGCGGGGGCACCATGTTCGGTTTCTTGGCAGTTGTCATGAACTCCTGAAGCGTTTTCATACTGCACATCTGCCGGTGGCAAAGCTCGTGATTGGCCCGCCTCCGGTCAGTCTGTGGACTGCTATCAGCTTTCTGTGGCGAAAAGACGCGATGCAGAAAAAGCTGATAGCCGCAGTAGAAGCGCTGCCAGAAAAACCAGAGGCAATCATCATGTTGAGTCTGACCGAGAAAATACTGCTGACTGAGTGGGCGGTAAAAAAAGGGATGAAAGTTCTGTGGGTAGAGCATGATCGCATCGGACGGTGGCTCACGAAAAATCCGTGGCTCGGTGCTCTGAAACGAGCAAGCGCTTTCGCGACGATCGTGTGTGTTTCGCAGTTAAGTAAAAAAATGTACGTTGATCTTGGATTTCCGGAAAAAAGAATTGTCGCTATTCCAAATGGTGTACCTCGTCCCTCGGGGGAAAATGTGAGCGGGGTGGAATGGAAAACTTTAGCGAAGGTGGGAAACGATGTGAAAACATTACATATCGGCTGTATCGCACGTTTAAGCCCAGAAAAAGGCATCGATGTTTTGATCCAGTCGCTCACATCTCTCCCCGAAATAAACCTGACCGTTGTGGGAGTGGGCAAAGAAGAGGGGTATCTCAAGTCACTCATGTTTGAAGATTCGCAAAGAGTTGGCATGCAGCGGATGAAACTTGTGACACACATCAAGGATCTCGAAAAATTCTATGCGTCACTTGATATATTCGTTCTCCCGTCCTCAGAGCATGATCCGTTCGGCTTGGTTGCGGCTGAGGCAATGGCACGTGGCGTCGCCACAATTATCACTGATATGTGCGGCATCGCTGGCTCACTGGAGAACGGAAAAGATGCACTGATTGTGCAGGCCGGATCTGCGGCAAGTTTGGAGTCGGCTGTGAAGATACTTCTTGATCCTGTTGTCAGAACAAAGATCGCACTAGAAGGCGCACTGACGGCTCGCACATGTTTCGGGATTTCTGCGATGACAGATTCGTACGAACAGGTTTTGCAGACTTCTTAACGTTTCATCGCATTCTGATGCCAATAAAACATAGTTTCTTCTGATCAGGAGGAACGCTCGGCATGCCGTCAACCTGAGTTTGAGCACGCTACAGATACAATCACTCCCTATGCGTGCAAAAACGTTCTTCACACTGTTTATTGTCGTAGCCGTCGTCGGATCTATGACTCCGGTACTTCCTGCTTTTGCGGCCGAGCAGTTGTTTATCGAACGCGCATTCACATCTCCGATTGATGCATTTAGTGTACGCATGCAGGCTTCGGAATTTTTGTATAGTACCAAGACTGCGTCCGGCTGGTCGGACTGGCAGACGTATCAAGATGATGGTGACGGTGGAGCAGGCGAAGAATCGGAACTCATCATGCTTCCGCACAACGTCACAGAACTTCGCGTCAACAATATTGCAAGCAATGCAGATATTCACCCGATCACTGTATCGCATGAGCCTGTAAAAACCCGAGTAGCAGCCATTACGTCTGTTGCTATGCCCTCGGTCATCGATAGGAATGACTGGGGCGCTGATGAGTCGTATCTCTTCGAAGCGACGGCCGCTGAGTCCGCTCCTGCCGCAGTCGGAGATGCCGCCAAAGGTGATAACGGCGGCGATACTGGTCAGGTGAGTCAACGGGTCAAAGATTGTCAGTCAGCGCAGCAACAGTATCCGTCCGAATTTTCGGTAGGATCGACGGTCGAGAAGGATGCTCAGGGCCGCAGCTACCTCTGGCCGTTGCAGTACAGCAAAGACGTGAAAATGCTGGTGGTTCATCACTCTGCGCTCGTGGTACAGAATGATCCACGACCGGCAGTGGAACGTGTGCGTGCGCTCTATAAATATCATGCACTGACAAAAGGTTGGGGTGACGTTGGTTATAATTTTATGATCGATGAAGATGGCAAAGTCTACGAAGGTAGGCTGGGTGGTAAATATACGGTCGGTGGCCACGCCTACTGCAACAACGTTGGTACGATCGGCATCGTTCTGATGGGCAATTTTGAGATCGAACAGCCGTCAGATGTACAAACAAAGAGTCTGCAGCGCTTACTGAAGAACCTTGCGAGTGGCTATCAAATGGACCTGAATAAATCTGTCCAGTTTCACGGCAAGAAATTTGATTCCCCGATTGTTCGTCATAGGGATCTTCTTTCGACATTGTGTCCCGGTTACTACCTAACAGAAGCGTTCGGACAAGTCGTAAAAAATGTGCAGACAGGAAATCTGAATACGGCCGTCATCTTCCCGCAAAAAAAAGCTTCATCGTCTTCGTCATCCAGTGCGCCAGCGTCGGTCCTCAATTCCGATGATGTGCTCAAGCCAGCCGCAGGTATTTCCTTCATTGGCCGCAACGCCGTCACCATCAATCCCGGTGGCAAGCAGCGCCTGAGTTTCATGTACACGGCTGATGCATCTGGCGCATATGAGAGCAAGAAAGTAGCCGATATTAAGCTATCAGACCCTCGCATCAAGCTGTGGCTGGATGATGGCAGGGTCCAGATTCCGGTCACCAAAGGTATTCTTCTTCCATCCGATCTGCCGGCATTTGAAACCGCCAGCTTGCAGCTCATCGTGCAGGCTCCGATAGCTGAGGGCCAATTCTCGATGAATATCGGTGGCATTCACTTCACTATCTCGGTAGCTGGTCGCCGAGCTCGGAGCGGTGAGTACATCAATCCATTCAGTGGTAATAATGCGATGATTGTCGTGCCCAAGGCCGAGGCAAAGAGCACCTCGATCGTCTCACGTATTCGTCCGCAATCAAGAGCCTCTTCTTCTTCAGCCACCTTACCTCCCCTACCTCTCCTACCTCTCCTACCTCTCCTACCTCTCCTACCTCTCTTACCTTCCCCATCTTCTACACCTGACTCGTCCAAACCAATTCGTATTCGCCTCAGTGCCGACGCGTCACCATCCATCACATTTTCAGACCGCGGCTTTAGGAACGGTACTGGTGTATTGGGAGGTACGACGTTTGATTTGTTTCCACGCGGAAGCGAATGTGAAGTGCGTTCGCGGGGTGAGCGTGTGACATCAGATGCCATCATCAGGTTTTCCTCGTCCGTTAGCGGCATTCTCCTAGTCTCCGGTATCAAGGGAAAGATGCGGTCATATCACGGCGTCATCGAATGTAGGGTCGTGAATGGTGTCCTTACACTCATCAATGAACTGCCATTGGAGAAGTACATGGCAGGGCTCGCGGAAGAACCGGACAGTGAACCGTACGAGAAACAACGCGCATTCGCGATCGCCGCTCGGACGTACGCTGCGTACTACATGGATCCTGTGAATCGTAAATTCCCTGGCATGCCGTACGACGGCTCGGATGACCCCGCAATTTTTCAGGTGTATCACGGCGTTGGTTTCACGGCCGCAAATCCGAACTGGTTACGCGCTGTCGTGAATACCGAAAACGACGTCCTGACGATGAATGGCAAGCTCATTAGGCCACCGTACTTCTCTTCTGATGACGGTCGCACGAGAACTCCTTTAGAAGCCGGCTGGAAAAATTTTCCCTTCGCAGAAATCTTCATCTCCAAACCAGATCCATGGTGCAAAGGCATGACGCTCAGAGGCCACGGCGTCGGCATGTCCGGCTGTGGAGCCCTAGGACAAGCCAAAGAAGGTCGCTCTGGCGAACAGATATTGCAGTACTATTATCCGGGGGTGAGGATCTCCGAACGTTAAGGACGCTCAGGCCCGCTGGAAGTCAGCAACTTGCCGATACTGAAAACGGAGGAGATATTGCAGTATTATTATCAAGCTGCTTTGATTTCCGGTTCGAAGTGAATTGGAAAATTGTTCATAAATTTTATTCGTAGCATTTCTCTCGCATTTTTGACCTCGGTCTGTGCCGTTACCATTGAGTAGCCATGACTCTCTACTATTTCCCTGAAGGTTCTTTCCTCTAGATATTTTTCTCTAAGGATTTGTTGTTCGTCAGAAGTTAATTGAGGAATACATACTCGTAACATTTCGAGTTCGTCATTCCATTCTTCTCCAACTTTTTTACCTTTCAATGTATCCATATCCGATCCACAGGGCCTCCCTTTTCTATTTCGTCTGCTCTCTGACCTCAGAAACATCTTCAATTTATTACTTGTGACTTGTGCGATCCATTGTTGTAAGCCGAATGTA
>CALRGQ010000042.1 GCA_943357915.1 Candidatus Peribacteria bacterium | reverse complement strand
AGAGAGGATGTCTGTGGACTGCTATGATCTGATCAATGATCGCTGAGCTCCCGCATCAACGTGCTCGTCTCCATACTTCTCAGGCAATAAAGTTTATTACGTGCGGTTTACTCGGCGCCGTCATGGAGTTCTCAATTCTGAGAGTGCTGGTCGGTTACTATCAGGTAACGCCTTTCATTGCATACCTTCCTTCTGCGCTCATTCCCGTCACATTTGTTTTCTTCTTTAATAAATACGTGACGTTCCGTGCGGTTGGACAAACAGCGAGTCAGACAAAGCGGTTTATTCTGGTATATGTCGTAGCTTTCACGATCAACTATCTACTCTCATCTGCTCTGTACTCAGTAGGCAGCCAGATGTTTAGCAATCAGATACTTTTCGGTATGACATTCACCGATCCTCGCATTGCGTACCTTGCTAAAGCCATGGCCATTGGTATCACTGCGGTTTTTAACTACTGTTTTTCGCATTACTTTATTTTTCGCAAAGATCCTGTATTGGCAGTAAGAGCTGATATGGCTGTGTACTAGTTTTCTCTTATGACAAAGAAGATAGCAATTATCGCCGGAGCCGGCCCGGCGGGTCTCACTGCCGCGTATGAGCTTCTGAAGCGTACGGACATTCATCCGATTGTCCTTGAGATGACAGACGCCATCGGCGGCATTGCTCAGACGTATAACTATAAAGGCAATCGCATCGATATTGGCGGTCATCGTTTTTTCTCCAAAGTGGATCGTGTCATGGATTGGTGGTTTATGATCATGCCGCGTCAGGGAAAGCCGTCGGCGGATACGATCGAGAAACAGCATGAGATTGATTATGTCGATGAAAGCATCGTCGAATACTTATGTTCACAGTGTTCACCGGATGGGAAAACAGTGAAAGTGACGATGAAAGATGTCGATCCTGAAAAAGAAGACAACGTCATGCTCCAGCGTCCACGTGTTTCGCGCATTTTTTACCGGAAAAATTTCTTCCCGTATCCGATCGGTATCACGTTCATGGTCGCCAAGCGTCTCGGATTTTGGAATACGTTCATGATCGGCATGAGTTACATCAAGCGTCATTTCTTTCCTCTGAAAGATGAAACGTATTTGGATGCTTTTTACAGGAATCGTTTCGGAGATCGCTTGTATAAGACATTCTTCGAGGCTTATACCGAAAAAGTTTGGGGAGTGCCATGCAGTCAGATTCGGGCTGATTGGGGCGCTCAGCGCGTGAAAGGTTTGTCACTGAAACGCGCGGTCATGCATGCGATCAAAGATCTGCTTTCGAGCGACTTCAAGAAGCAACAAGAAGAGCGTGAGACTAGTCTTATTACGCGGTTTTTTTATCCGAAGTATGGTCCTGGGCAGATGTGGGAGATCGTGACGGAGCAGATTAAGAAGTGCGGCGGTGAGGTACGCATGCGATCCCGTGTTTCGGGAGTGCACGTTGAAGGAGGCCAAGTCGTCGCAGCGACGATCGAAGATATGACGACGGGCAAGACTGAGCGAGTAGGTTGCGATTACTTCTTTTCGACGATGCCGATCAAACATCTCGCCGGGATGATGACGCCGCACCCGCCGTCTCGAGTGGTGGAAGTGGCCGAGGGTTTGTACTATCGGGATTTTCTGACGGTTGGTTTGCTGCTCAAAAAATTGCATGTGCATGAAAAAGGCAAAGCGCCGCAGGCTGATGTACCGGATAACTGGATTTACATTCAGGAAGGGGGAGTGCGCGTTGGGCGTGTCCAGCTCTTTAATAACTGGAGCCCGTACATGGTGAAAGATCGCAAGAACACTCAATGGATCGGTCTTGAATACTTCGTGAACGAAGGCGGTGATCTATGGGTGATGGAAGATCAGGCTTTGATCCAGCTTGGTATTTCCGAAATGGTAAAAATTGGCATGATTCGCGCTGAGGATGTGTTGGATGGTTGTGTGCTCAGAATGCCGAAAGCGTATCCGGCCTACATAGGAAGTTATACGCAGCTTGGTATTGTTCGTGAATTTGTCGAAGCAATTCCGAACTTGTTCCTGGTCGGCAGAAATGGCATGCACCGGTACAACAATCAGGATCACAGCATGCTCACGTCCATGCTTGCAGTAGATAACATCATCGCCGAACGGACGGATAAATCAAACTTATGGGAGGTGAACCTCGACATGGTTTACCATGAAGAAAAGAAGAAATAATGAACTGACAAACTATTCGCCCGATTCATCTGTATCGTCTAATTGAGTCTGTGGAAGACTGTCTCTAAAAGCTTGCAAAACTTCGCTATTCCTTCCGACAACTCTCATAATCAAATTTGCGTATATTGCTCTTTTCTCCCACTCAGTAACAATCGTCAACATATCGGTTATAAGATCCTGATCCCAATCAGCATGTTTTATTGTTAGGACACCCAGTAGATGTGCCATTTTTTTTCTATATCTATCTCTGCTTTCGTTCATAAGCCTTTTTAATTCTTCTTTATTGTCTTCCGCCATAGATTTCGCAACTGTATTTTGTAAGCTCATCATATTTTGATATCTGTTTTCCAATGCATCGAGAAAAATTCTACCTTTATTCTTATCATCAGATACTCCTGTTTCAGTTTCTTCAGCTTCCTTGATCAGCATGGTATGAACCGCATGACAGCCTTCGGCTACCTTGTTTGCTGCCTGCATAAGAGGAAGTAGTGACGGATGCGAATCTTCCTCTCCAGACTCACGATTTTTGTTTGGATTCATTAAAAGCATTTTACCATAAATCAATGATACTGGCAAAATCACCGTTATGTATTTTTTATATACCACTCCACACTCTTCTTCACCCCCTCTGCAAACGGTGTTTGTGGCCTGTAGCCCAGCTTCTTCTGCGCCTTCGAGATATCTGCAATGTAGTGCGTTACTTCACCTGTACGAGCGCTCGTCGTCACGATCTTCGAGTCACTTTTCAGTAACCGTTTCATCTCTTCTGCGAGATGCAAAATCGTCGTGCCTTCGCCGTAGGCCAAATTGTACGTGTCGTTTTTTGCGGTCTCGAATTTCTCGACACCAAGAAGTATTCCTGCGACGCAGTCGTCGATATACGTGAAGTCTAAGCATTTTTCTTTGCCAAAAACATTCAGCGTTTCCCCTGCTTTTGCTTGCCGGAAGAAGAGGGGAACGACACGGATCGAATCATCGTACATTCCGTACACGTTACTAAATCTCCAGATGATGCTATCGATGCCGTAACAGCGTTTATACGATTCTATGAGTGCTTCTCCTGCGATCTTACTTGCTGCGTATGGGCTCTCACAGGTCATGAAGTGCGCTTTGTCTTCTGAGTATTTTTCACCGCTTGGCAGATGAATATTGCCGTATGTCTCACGTGATGATGCAAACATCATTTTCTTGATGTTGTTTTCACGAGCAAACTCGAGAATATTAAACGTATCGACGATGTTATCCATCGCGCGTTCCGGATGTTCCACGAGTTCATAGACCCGAGCATTTGCTGCGAGGTGAATGATCATATCGATGTCTTTTGGTAACGCACTGAATTTTTCTTTGTCCCGAAGATCAATATTGATCCGTAATTTCTCAACAATAGGATTCCACTTGCACGGCTCCCAATCGGCTCCAGTCACCGTATGCCCAACGCTTAAGAGCGCTTCACAGAGCCGTGTCCCAATTGTTCCCGATGATCCTGTAACAAGAATTTTCATAGATGTGTCTACGCATGGCATTGTACATTTTTGATTGGCTTAGTCACGCACCGCTTCCTGCTGCGGTTTTCCCCTGACAAAGCTTCTATACATCATTAGACTATCTCCGTGCTTTCGCTGATTCTCCCTACGTATAACGAGGCTGCCAGTATCACCGCGCTGATCGATTACATCGATGGCGTCCTCCAATCGGTGCCGCATGAAATCATCATCGTTGATGACAATTCACCCGACGGTACGTGGAAAGTAGCGGAGGGACTTGTACCGAAACATCCGGCACTCCGAGTGCTACGTCGTATGCACGCACGCGGTTTAAGTTCGGCAGTCATAGAAGGCTTCACTGCCGCGAGAGGCAAAGTGCTTGCGGTTATGGATGCTGATGGCCAACACGATGCAATCCTGCTCCACAAGATGCTTGAATCCATCAAAGCTGGTGCAGAGATTTCCATCGGATCACGGTATGTTGCGGGCGGCAGCGTGGGGGAGTGGGTCACGGATCGTCGGATCATCAGTTCTGCCGGAACAGTGATTGCCAAAGCTCTGTCACGCGTCAACGTGAGTGATCCGCTCGGTGGCTTCTTCGCGATCAAATCCGATCTGTATACGTCCATTCGCTCGTCTCTGCGGCCATCGGGTTTCAAAATCTTACTGGAAATTCTTGCCAATATTCCGGCTACTACACGCGTTACCGAGATTCCGCTTATCTTTCGCATGCGGTTGCATGGACATAGTAAGCTTTCCCTGAAAGTACATCTTCAATTTTTCTGGCAAACATGTCGGCTTTCGGTGCGTCGCTTTTTTTCCTGTGTATGCACGTTCTCCGGTTTCGCATTTGGCATCGTGTGCATCACTCTGTTTATCATCTTGTTTTCACGTTTTTGGGCGATACGACTGCTCTATACCGACAGTGATGTGCGCGCACGTGCCAAGCAAGCACTGACGGATGCAGCTGCTCGTGAGGGTTGGTTTCTGTCCGATATGGAAATAGTCAGCGTTCGTGCGGATAGTCTCACTATTCTCCATCAAGAGCATATGCGCCGTCCGCCTCCACCGGAACAATGTGTTATTGGCTATCGCCCCTTCACTCTCACATGCGAAAACACTCAGTCCTGACGGCAATTCTCCTCTTGGAAGTCCTAGCGCTTGTATTGGTTTTTTTGCAGTTGTCTGGTGGAATCAGCACGGATGAAGCCAAGTATCTACTGTCGATTCCGTATCCTCATCCGCCACTCGTTCGGTCGATACTCGGGTGGACAGCTGCCATGCCTTACCATGAGTTTTTCTGGAGATTCGTCTTCGCGAGCTTTCTTCTGCAGGCCGTATGGTTCGTGTGGGATTTAGGCGATGTTCTCAAACGTCCGCGAAGAATCGCACTCACCGCGAGCTGGTTGCTCTCCGGGGCTGTTGTTCTTCAGTCGGGGATGATCGTCATGGCAACTGTTGCCGCACTCTCAGGTCTTATCTTCCTTTGGTGGACGCTTCATCCGGCACCGCCGAAGAAACCCGCAATCATCGCGGTTCTATGGCTTGCCGCTCTCTTTACGGCGTACCAGTCGGCGGTCTACGTTCCGCTCGTGCTTGCAGCACTGCTACGTGCAGAAAAATCAAAGTATAAGATTTTCCTCTATCTCTGTATTCCGATCGCGCTTCTGTGCTTGTATTCCCTCACGAATCCGTACGCGCTCGCGATCATGTTCAGTGTACCGGGCCAGGAGACGGTTATTCCCCCATTCACGCGTTTTGTTAATATCAGTTGGGTCTGGATTGTTGCGGGAAGCGGGCTTCTCAGTCTGATCGGCACGATTGGCATTCTTTCTTCCATGCGGCTTGATCTTGTGGCGTCATTCGGCATGCTCCTCGGATTCGTTGTTCTCACGACGCGCGACTACGACGCAATTCTCTTCACCCCGTTACTGATTGGCGGATTATTTCTCCTCTTTTGCAAGCGCAGACTAACACCATCTATTTTCCTTACCGCACACGTGGCATCCGCGGCAGTTGTCATTTTTCTTTCGTTCCCCTCGTTTCCGGAAACTTTGGCGCGTGCACACATACGAGCATTGTCGAAATATCAGGTCTCAGGAACGATGCTCATCAACGGTTTCTTTGGACATGACTGGCAGTACGAAAGCCCGCTTCCGATCCGTCGGTTTAGCCAACAACTGTCTGCAGAAGCAGAGGCGAAGGCTGGTGTTTTCGTCTGCACAAAGATTAACTGTGAGGATGATGTGGATACTGAGCACTGGCAAAAACTTGTGGGAACACCGCTTGAGGTATGGGTACGGAAATAGTGATGAGTGGTTAGAAGTTAGTGGTTAGCACAGCTGGATTACTAACTACTTACAGTCCGTAGTATTTCCGGTACCACTCCACAAATTTCGGTATTCCTTCCGCAATTCTGGTTTTGGGCTCATAGCCAAGTTTTTCTTTGCCATGTGCAATATCGGCCAAGCTCGCACGGACATCACCGGGTTGCATCTCCATGAATACTTTTTTGCCTTCTTTGCCACATGCTTTTTCTATCATCGCGATAAAATCCATGAGTTCTTCCTTCCGACCGCAGCCGAGATTAAAAATCTCTTCGGGATAATTTTTATCAACCGATGCGACAATGCCCGAAACGATATCGTCTACATAGGTAAAGTCGCGTTGCATCTTACCTTCACCATAGATCTTCATCTCATTGTTTTTGAGGATTGCGTCCGTGAAGAGAAATAGCGCCATATCTGGGCGGCCGTACGGACCATAGACCGTGAAGAATCTGAGGCCGGTCACATTTGTTCCGTAAAGAGAATGATACGTGTGTGCCATCAGTTCATTGTCTTTTTTGTTCATGCCATACAGTGACACTTGGTTATCTGTTCGGTCGGTCTCAGATGCAGGAAATTTTTCGTTACCGCCATAGACAGAACTGCTGGAAGCATAGATCAAGCCAGGTATTTTTTGCTTTCGCACTTCATCGAGCACGTGAAAAAATCCTTTGATGTTGATATCGATATATTCATCCGGATGGTCAAACGCGTACCGGACACCGGCAAGTGCCGCGAGATGGATCACACGGTCACAGCCTTGCATCACTTTTGCAACGGTCGGCCTGTCCAGAATATCGCCTTTCGTGAATGAGAAGTTCTTGTGCTCTTTCAGGATCTTGAGCCGAGCCTCTTTGAGCGTTGGATCGTAGTAGGCATTCATGTTATCGAACCCTACGACGGAGTCTCCGCGTGCAAGGAGCGCTTGCGCTGTGTGGAATCCGATGAAACCTGCGGCACCAGTGAGGAGGATTTTCATAGCATGACGAATTGTAGCAGGATCTTTTCTGCGCTGCTCCTTAGTTATTCCTTTCGAGTCCAATGCACATTTAGCTTGAAGCAGGTAGTTAACTTATTATCTCTCTACAGTGATCAGAAATAATTCTTGTAGAATTCTCAGTTCTAGTAACTACTTCCTTATCCGGCGTTGATGGAACTAGGCCTGCCTTGTTGTTGGATCCTACATTAAGTTTCCAATTTGGTGTCAATGCTGTTGTATTTTTTAACATCTACCGTATACGGAATCAAATAATATAGCTATTTTATACCCCTATTCCAACATACGTCAATCCTGCTTCTTTCACCTCCTCAGGTTCATACACATTCCTTCCATCAAACAACAGGTCGCCTTTCATCACTTTTTTCACGTCACCAAGATCTGCACCCCGGAACGCATCCCACTCGGTAAGCACAAGCAGTGCATCGGCGTCTTTGGAGGCTGCTAAGGGCGAGTCTGCGTACTGTGTCGAAGTAGGAAGAAGAGGCTTCGCTTTCTCTGTAGCAACTGGGTCATAAGCCGTCACAGTATGTCCAGCTTTATCCAGAGCTTCTATGACATCGATGCTTGGAGCCTCGCGCATATCGTCGGTTTTTGGTTTAAATGAAAGACCCCAGATGGAGACGTGTGATTTCTTGGGAAGTGATTTGAGTACACGGTCGATAAAGTTTTTCCGTTGTAGCTGATTCACGTTGTGCGTCGCTTCAATGATCGGCATAGGAACGCCATAGTCCTTGCCGGTTGCGAGTAGCGCCTTCACGTCTTTCGGGAAACAGCTGCCGCCATATCCGATGCCCGCATGCAGAAATTTCGGTCCGATGCGGTTATCAAGTCCCATGCCTTTTGCGACATCACGAATATTTGCACCTGTAATTTCACAGAGCGGCGTAAGCATATTGATAAAACTAATCTTGGTGGCCAGAAACGCGTTACTGGCATACTTCACGATTTCAGAGCTCTCACGGCTCATGAAAAGGACCGGCTTACCAACGCGAGTAATCGGTCGATACAGCTCTTCCATCAGCTCTTTCGCGCCATTCATATCATTGATACCGATGACAATGCGATCCGGCATCATCGTGTCTGACACTGCCATGCCTTCACGCAGAAATTCCGGATTACTGACGACCGGAACATGAAGTTCTACACCGCGGTCTTTTAGAATTTTTTGGATCAGTTCTTCACATTGTTTGCCGGTTCCAACGGGCACTGTGGATTTATTGACGAACACAATGTCGTGATCAATATGTTTTGCAACAGTCTCAGCAACGATGAACACAGCACGGAGATCGGCTTTGAAATCTTCACCGGTAGGTGTGGCAACCGCAGAGAAGACGATTTTCACATGCGGTAAAGCTTCGAGAAGATTAGTCGTAAACGTCAGACGCCCGGTCTTGAGTCCGGATTTTAAGAGTTCCTCCAGCCCCGGTTCGTAGATTGGGCTTTTGCCTTCCTGCAGCATCTTCACTTTTGCAGCATCGATGTCCACGCCGATGACGTCATGGCCCAGTTCCGCGAAACACGCCGCAGAAACGAGGCCAACATAGCCGGTACCAACAATCGCGATTTTCATTATTTCGATTATAACAGCTTTCAGAGTGGAGGTTTACTGGGTAAGCTTCCATCAGGAAGTAGATTCTCGCCCATCCGCAGGTCAGTAAACCTGCTCTTGCATCTCATATGAAGTTTCTCGTCAACGGTTCCATCGCTTTTGATCTTCTCCTGTCGCATGATGGATCATTTCTCAGCGCCATAGATTCCAAGAACCTTGAAAATCTTTCTGTGAATTATCTCGCTCAAGGATTTAAAAGACACCATGGAGGAACTGCGGCAAATATCGGTTGGAACTTGGCATTACTCGGGAACGAACCTCTGTTGCTGGGTGCCATCGGTTTTGATGGACAAGCGTATCTGGCACTCTTGCGAGAAAGGGGAATACTCACGAATCTTGTTGAACGGCGCGATGACGCTATCACCGCAACTGCCGTTATTGCGACTGATTCCTCAGAACGGCAAATTAGTTTTTTTCACCCAGGCGCAGACGGGCTTTCCAGCCTTCCAGATTTTTCCGACGAAGAGAATATTGCCTATGCGATCATGAGCCCCAGAAATCCTGTACTTATGCTCAAAGGCGCGCAGCTGTGCTCCAAGCTCAAGATTCCGTATCTCTTTGATCCTGGGCAAGTCGTACATGCATTTTCGGATGATGAACTACGTCACGCAGTGAAGGCTAGTGCAGGACTTGTTGTGAATGACTATGAGTGGGGTCTTGCGTCCGGAAAATTGGGATGGAAAGAAGCAGACGTCGTCAAAGCATGTGGCATGCTCGTCGTTACGCTTGGCGAAAAAGGTCTTCGGATCGTTACCAAACATGAGACATTGGATATCCCAGCGTGCAAGCCGGAAAAGTTCATCAATCCTACTGGCGCGGGAGATGCGGTCAGGGCGGGGCTTTTGATTGGACTTTCTGCGAAGTGGTCACTGACTGATACCGGCAGGCTTGCAGCCATTCTTGGGTGTTTGCTTGTAGAGCAAGAAGGCACGCTTCTGAACTCGCTTGATTGGGATATGGTTCAGTCCCGTGCGATGCAGAATTACGGTGTGAAACTTCCTACAATCTGAGAAATACGATATAAGAGACAAGATTATTTCTGTTTTCCACTCGCCCGCATGTCCTACGTTCTTGATCCAAAACTAGCAGACCAAGGCCGTCTCAATCTTGAGATTGCCGAGAAGCGCATGGGCGCGCTCATGGAAGTCCGCAAAGAATTTGCAAAGACCAAGCCGTTTGCTGGTCTTACGATCGGTATGGCTCTGCACGTCACCAAAGAGACGGGCATCCTTGTGCGCACACTCACGACTGGTGGCGCCAAAGTTGCCATTACTGGGTGCAATCCACTCTCGACGCAAGATGACATCGCCGCAGCGCTAGCAGAAGAGAAAGATGTTCTTGTGTGGGCCTATAAAGGCGAGAGTCGTGAGGATTATTACAAATATATTTCGGCCGTGATCGATACCAAGCCCGATATTACGATCGACGATGGTTGTGATCTCGTGACTGAAATTCATACCAAGCACCCACATCTTCTATCATCCATGATCGGTGGTTGTGAAGAAACGACCACAGGCATTATCCGCCTCAAGGCGATGGAAAAAGAAGGCGTTCTGAAATGTCCGATGATTGCGGTGAATGACAACAAGACAAAGCACCTCATGGATAACTACTACGGCACAGGTCAGAGCACATTTGATGGCATCTTGCGCTCGACGAATATGCTCATCGCCGGACGCACGGTCGTTGTTCTTGGCTATGGCAGCTGCGGTAAAGGCGTAGCGATGCGAGCACAGGGGCTTGGCGCACAAGTTATCGTTACTGAAATAGATGCATTCTGTGCACTACAAGCTGCAATGGATGGTCATCGTGTGATGGAAATGGACGATGCAGCCGCACTCGGAGATCTGTTCATCACGGTGACGGGTAACTTGAACGTTATTCGTATGGAACATATTGAGAAGATGAAAGACGGTATCGTCATGGCGAACTCTGGTCACTTTGATAATGAAATTGACCTAAAAACTCTGGAGCAGAAAGCCAGCCGAAAGCGCCGCGTGCGTCATTATCTGGATGAATATCTTCTGAAGTCCGGACGCGTCGTCTACGTCGCCGGTGAAGGCCGCCTCGTGAATTTGGCATCAGCAGAAGGTCATCCGAGTGAAGTGATGAGTTTGTCATTCTGCGGCCAAGCTCTCGCATGTAAGTATCTTGTCGATAATAAAGGCAAGATGAAGTCCGAGGTCATCACGTTGCCACCAGAAATCGATGACTACATCTCTAAGTTGCAGCTGACTGCGATGGGCCTTTCGATTGATCAACTCACGGAGGAGCAGAAGAAATATTTGGGAAGTTGGCAAGAAGGCACGTAGTGACTTCTTGCCCTGAGCGGAGTCGAAGGGCAAGAGGGGACTTAAAGAGCAGGAGGGATTTGAGAAAATGAGTGATGAGCATCATTCCTGATCGTTTTGCGCGGTTTTCTGTCTTGTAATTCTTGTCTCCAAGAGCCGTATATAGTGATTGGCTTGATGACCAATTATTTCACGCACTTGAGCTTCGACGACTTCGGTCCAGTCTCCATTACTAATAATATCAACCAGTGTTACGAGTATTTGAGCAGAAATTTCGCCGGCTCTTGCACGACTTTCTAGAGTGTTTTTCGCTACTTCTTCATGCCATGTTTCGACTAATAGTTCGAGATCGATAATCTCAGATAATCTACTTCTCGTACCCTCGCGTTGCTCCTGTGTTCTATTGTGGACACCTGATTGTCTGAAACGCTCTGCGGTGGTAAAAGTATCAACTGATCGTAAGGCGTAGTGTGCTCGATTGGCGCGTGGTTCTTGTAAGGTACGCATTGTTGGGAGGGGAAGAAAGTATGCAGACCATAAGCGCCAACGAATACTCCGTCATTTATTACGATAGATATATGTATTTATATTTATTTTTGTTATATTTGTAACATTATGCTCACACTCACTCACGCAATCACAGACATCATCTCTACAGATTCTTTCTTGCAGTACGGCTTGCAGTACCACCTTTTGAATCTGACAAAAGTTGCAAAGCACATGCAGAAACACGTCGAAGTTCGTACAAAAAAATCTGTGTCCTCGAGCGCGATTCTTATGGCTTTGTCTCGCTACCAACGTCGTTTGAAGATATTCGCACCGCGGCCTGAGCAATTTCGAGTGCACGACCTTACGTTACGGACACACGTCGCGACGGTATCGATGACGAAAACACAGAAGTGCATGCAGCGTGTTCATGATTTCCATACGGAGATACAAAAGAATAAAGGCTACATCACGATTACGGAAAGTACGGGAGAAATTACACTGCTTTTTGATGAGAAGCATTTGGCTGCGGCACAGAAGCTTTTTGGGGAGAGCATCACGTATGCGAATGCGCATGTAGCAGCATTGGCTCTGCACTTTCCTGAGCAGTACGCAGCTGCTCCGGGGTTCCTCTGTACAGTGCTGCAGCAACTTATGTTGCAAGGAATCAACGTTGTGGAAGTTGCGTCTACGTTTACAGAATTTGTCTTGTATGTAGATGAGGCAAATGCCAAATTGGCCTTTGAGACGCTCTATAGTTTGTTTCGGGTGAAGGGCAAGTAGTTTTTGTGTGAGCTCCGCAGACGTGTGACGAATCGAATGGTGAAGTGTACCCCTTTCAGTGGACACAGTAGAACCCCCTAACCCTCGCTCTGACCGAGAAGGTGATTCCTATATTCCACAGGTGTCATCCTTTTTCTCGTCCACTGCTTTCTTTCGTAGTTGTAATACCTCATATATTCCTCAATTCTCAGACGTAACTCGTTAAACGACGTGCAAGATTGGTAATCCAGCTCGTCTTTCATATGCCCGAAGAAGGACTCAATGGGAGCATTGTCGATGCAGTTGCCTTTGCCGGACATTGACTGAATCATTTTCATTTCCTTCACGATCTCAATA
>CALRGQ010000041.1 GCA_943357915.1 Candidatus Peribacteria bacterium | reverse complement strand
GAGATTGGCTTCTTTGCCGTAGATCCGAAAGGATGCGACAGCACCCATGAAAGGGGTTGTCGTCCACCATGCTTTGATGCCAAGAGAATTATCCATATTCCCTTGCCAGGATCCGCTGTCACCAAAACTCCAGAATCCATTCTGTGTATCGAGGGTTGAAGCAAATTGCGTACCATTCAGATAATATCGCGCACTTGTTGCATCACGTGTGACGACCAAATGGTACCACTGGCCTGGTACGACAGCAGTGGACTGAACAAGGCCGTATTGCCCGATGCCAGCTGTAAGAACACCATTATGAAGCATAACACCGTAGCCTTCAGATCCAGATGACGGTATGAGGTAACGCACGCCCTCATCCGTCGCATCAGATCGGAACCATATTGAAAATGCGCTCGCAAGGCCTACCTGTCCTATATGCACATAATCATCCACTCCATCAAACTCCAATCTGTATGGATCTCCTGTGACGCCGGTTCCCTGCCAACCGCTATGTTTCGTCGGAGGGACACTGAAATTCTGTAGTTTCGCCTCGCGACCGCTGTCGAGCGATGTCCATGTGGTCGATGAAGGAGCAGTCGCACTCGTTGCTCCTATCCCATTCATGTTTGCTGCATCGAACCATGTCACATATTTGTTGGTGCGTGTTGCGACAGAGGAAAGAAATGATCCCTTTGCTGACACTGTTCCATCAGTCGTCGTGACGGTGATGGTCAAGGAATACCCCGGTGATCCGCTCTCAGACAATACTGCTGGGATGACCATCATCTTGGTAGGACTTTCGATGATGAAGGAACGTGCTGCCTGGCCGTTGATGGATACTTTTGTTGTGGCATCGAATCCTTCCCCACGGATGATGATGCCTGTATTACCGCTCATATCCTCATTCGCGGGCATGATCTGAGAAATATGTGGACCATCCGCTGCTGTCATAAATCGTCCTCTCTCTTCTTCATACATCCGTATCACTTGTGCTGGGCTGAGATTGGCTTCTTTGCCGTAGATCCGAAAGGATGCGACAGCACCCATGAAAGGGGTTTTCGTCCACCATGCTTTGATGCCAAGAGAATTATCCATATTCCCTTGCCAGAATCCGCTGTCACCAAAACTCCAGAATCCATTCTGTGTATCGAGGGTTCCGGCAAATTGCGTACCATTCAGATAATATCGCGCACTCGTCGCGTCACGTGTGACGACCAAATGGTACCACTGGCCTGGTACGACAGCAGTGGACTGAACAAGGCCGTATTGCCCGATGCCAGCTGTAAGAACACCATTATGAAGCCAAACACCGTAGCCGTCAGATCCAGATGACGGTACGAGTAAACGCACGCCCTCATCCGTCGAATCAGATCGGAACCATACTGAAAATGCACCTGCAAGGCCTACCTGTCCTATATGCACATAATCATCCACTCCATCAAACTCCAATCTGTATGGATCTCCTGTGACGCCGGTTCCCTGCCAACCGCTCTGTTTCGTTGATGGAAGCGAGAAGTTATAGAGGGTGGCATCAGTCTGCGTTCTCGTCTGGTCTCCCCAAACGGCGTCGACTCTTGTATCAAGATTGCCGCTCTCCATGTGAACGCCGTCAATCGCCAATGCATCGAGCGAATACAGTAAAGGAATGGTGAAAATCCACCCGCTATTTCCGCCCATATTGATGCAACCAATTCTACAATCGATGTCATTTTTCCCTACGTTCTGGATGTCCCGTATGCGCACACCACGCATATCGACTTCTCCTTGCACATTGATACGCGCAGCTACACCGATGTTATCAGAGGTAAGCTGCATCGTGGCCCCCGAGAGTCCATGGAGCGTCAGGTCTCCCGTTATGATCTGTGTGCTACTCTCTCCACTTGGAAGAAGAAGCTGCATCTCAGGATTGGTCGTGCGCAAGGACACATGATGGAATGTCGTCGACCCCAAGATCGTATGGATGTTACTCAGGAGGTGATCATTGAAGACGACAGTGCCGCCATTTGCATCGAATGTTCCTTCCAGTGCTGTCCAATTTTTTGTCAGTTGTAACGTACCCGATGTAGAGATGAAAGAACCTCCAGTGATGAGCACGTCACCTACGACGCTGATGTCTGCATCACTTCCACGGAATATTCCAGATTTCACGAAGAAGCCATACAGCGTGACGGAAAGAGGAAGATTCTTTCCCTGTGAGACGGTTCCAGTATAATCCGATCCCAGCTGTATTCCGCCCACCGTTACCGCGATATCCATAACGGCGTTCTTGTTACTTGTGCCGTCAAAGAATACGTAATCGTTCGCACCAGGCACGGTATTGATGCTCCAATTGCTGGCATCAGACCAGTTGTTTGTTGTGCCCCCGCCATCCCAGACGATGGTAGCTGCCTGCGCCTTCGAAAAGATAACGCCAATCAATACAACAATGCAGACCGCACAAAAAGTGCCGAGAAGGTTGGTCCGTCTATGTGTGTTATTCAGAGTCATATTTGTTTATGATGTTTCATATCTCAGTAGAGATATCGTTTTATTATATCATACTTTGGCTTATAAAGGAATAATGAAAGCCGGAAATTCAAGAGAATTGACGTGATGATGATGTAGAGTAGTACGAGTATTTTGTCGAAAGGTGGGCGGTAATATTTTCTGCTACACTCCCAACCAATGTTGACTGATCGCTTCATTCACGTTGGGGAAAAATACTCTGCCCTTCTTACGATCATTGCTCTCATCAGCAGCCTGAGCTTTGGTTTTGATATACCAGTCGTAAAAGCAGAGACACATCCAGTAAGCGACTTGCTGCAGTTCTCATCGCAAAATCACATTCTCGGCTTCCGCAGTGACGGAGTGTACGTCGCATCTGCACGTCATGCGCTCAAGACCACTTTTCTGAGAGCTAATACCGTCACGCCAATCTCTGATAACAACACAAAAGCTGATGCATCAGGAAAAGTTCCCGCTCTCAGCAAAGTAATATACAAGAATATCTGGAACGGTATCGATGCAATCTATGAAGCAGAACAAAGCTCTCTCATGAAAAGTACGTACTACGTCGACATTACGAAGAAAGGCGTAACGGCAAACAGCATTCGCCTTCAGTACAACCGTCCTCTAAAGATTGATAGCAACGGTGATCTCCAAATTACGTTTGATGATGGCATTCTCACAGAAAAAGATCCCGTTGCATGGCAAGAGACTCCTATAGGAAGACATTCCGTTTCTGTGTCTTTCAAAATTTATAGAAAAAACGTCGTCGGCTTTAAACTTGGCGACTATCTTCCGAACATCCCCATTGTCATCGATCCTTCGCTCACGTGGAATACCTTTATTGCTGGAGGTGGTACTGAAGATGATATTCTTGCACTTACGATAGATACGAGCGGCAATATTTATGTTGGTGGATATAGCACCGCTACATGGGGTTCCCCAATACGTACATATACATCAAATAAAGACGGTTTCGTAGCGAAACTAGATAGTAGTGGCACTGTTGCATGGAATACTTTTTTGGGAGGGAGTGATATTGATTACGTCAATGGAATCGCTGTAGATACAAGTGGCAATGTGTATGTTGATGGGTACAGTTATACTACATGGGGCTCACCTGTACGCGCATATACCTCAATTCAAGACGGTTTCGTAGCGAAACTCGATAGTAGTGGCACTATTATATGGAATACTTTTTTAGGTGGGAGCGGTGATGATCGTCTATGGTATTCAATTGCAATAGATACGAGTGGCAATGTGTATGCTAGTGGGGCTAGTACTGCTACATGGGGCTCACCTGTGCGGGCATACACATCAGGTACTGACGGTTACGCGGTGAAGCTCAATAGTAGTGGAACGCTCACATGGAATACTTTTTTAGGAGGAAGTGGTAATGATTGGTGCTATGGGATTGCAGTAGATACGAGTGGCAATGTGTACGTTGGTGGAATAGGCGGTGCCACATGGGGTCCGCCTGTACGGGCCTATACATCAGGTCAAGACGGTGTTGCTGCGAAGCTTGATACGAACGGTGCACTGACGTGGAATACTTTTTTAGGCGGGAGTGGTACTGATCAGATTCTTAGCATTACTTTGGATACGAGTGGTAATGTCTATGTTGCTGGATATAGTAATGCTACCTGGGGTTCGCCTGTACGAGCATATACATCAGGTCAAGACGGTGTTGCTGCGAAGCTTGATACGAACGGTACTCTCACATGGAGTACTTTTTTAGGCGGGAGTGGTAATGATGTTACTCAAGCGATTTCAGTGAATAGTAGCGGTAATGTGTACATTGGTGGATATAGTAGTGCTACATGGGGTACACCTGCACGGGCATATACATCAGGTCAAGACGGTACAGTCTTAAAGCTGAATAGTAGTGGTGCTCTCATGTGGAATACTTTTTTGGGAGGAAGTGGTAATGATTATATCTATGGAATCGTACTAGACACGAGCAGCAATGTGTTCGTTGGTGGATACAGCACTGCGACATGGGGCTCCCCTCTACAAGCATATACAACTGGTGAAGACACTTTGTTGGCAAAGCTCTCTGATGACACCACAGCTCCCTCTATCTCCACCCTCTCTCCTACTGACAATGCAACGGGTGTCTCAAGGACAGCAAATCTTGTAATTACCTTTAGTGAAGCTATAGGAAAAACAGGGACGGGAATGGTCACGATCAAGAAGACGTCTGATGATTCTACAGTGGAGATAATGGCGGTCACAGGAAGCTTGGTCACAGGGTCTGGAACAACGACGATGACGATCAATCCTTCGGTAACACTGGATTACAGTACCGAATACTACGTACAAATTAACGCAATGGCATTCCCTGATGCGTCGGGAAACTTCTATGCAGGCATCAGTAGTACGACGAGCTGGAGCTTCACAACGGAAACGGCGCCTGCTGTTGCTAGTGAGACCACTACGCCTGTTGTCATTCATCGTGGCGGAGGAAGAGGACTGAAGTCTCCTGGCAGAGGAGAAGACGCTCCGATGATTGATCTCAAAACGTTTCAGGTTATTTCCACGACAACCAAAACTCCTACGCCTACATCTATCTCCCCACAACAATCATCCCCTGCCGTTCTACTTCTGCAGAATCAACGGGCGAAACTGCTTGCAAGAATCGATAAAAAAATAGCGGAGGCGATGTCCAACTCTACAAAGAAAATGCTGGAAGGAACCAGAGAAAGACTCTTGAGTAGAATTGACGCGAGGATCCAGAGTCTTTTGAAGATGGGGAAGTAATACTGCAGCGTTCAGACGTTGATTCTGCATCGTCTTTCTCTGATATACTGCCACTTCGATGTCTTCCGCCATCCTCTCCTTCGGCCGCTACATTCCGGACAATCGGATCGAATCCAAGACAATTGCGGCGCATTGGAAACGTGGAACCGAGCAAGCAGATGGTCTTGGGATCATCGAGAAAGCAGTAGCAGCGTCTGATGAAGATACTTTCACGCTCTCATGGGAAGCTGCCAAAATGGCACTCGAGACGGGTGATATAGATCCAAAATCCGTCGGTGCTCTCTACGTCGGATCCGAAAGCCACCCATATGCCGTGAAACCAACAAGCAGCATGCTGGTCAGTGCGCTGCAGTTGAACCCATTTTGTTTCGCCGCCGACTTAGAGTTTGCGTGCAAGGCCGGAACTGCTGCTGTGCAGATCGTGGCCGCGATGGCCGAAAGCAAGCAGATCACGTGTGGCATCGCTATCGGTGCAGATACTGCGCAGAGCAAGCCAGGCGATGCACTCGAGTACTCGGCTGCTGCCGGAGCTGCCGCATTTGTGATCGGACGACCCACCAAAAAGAACCCCGGGTTTTGCCAAATCGATGCAACGCTTTCGTACACCACAGATACTCCAGACTTCTGGCGTGGCACACAGGACAAACATCCATCGCATGCTGGCAGATTCACTGGTGAGCCCGCCTATTTTCATCACATCCAGACTGCAGCAACAGCGATGATGGAACGCGAGAACCTGAAGCCGGAAGATTTTGATCACGTCGTTCTCCATATGCCAAACGCCAAATTTCCACTGCAAGCAGCCAAGAAACTTGGCTTCACTGAAAAACAACTGGAACTCGGTTTTATCGTACCGATGATCGGCAATACGTACTCTGCCTGCTCCCCACTCGGACTCAGTTTCGTTCTGGAAAAAGCAAAAAAAGATCAACGAATTTTGGTCGTGTCGTACGGCTCAGGCTCTGGGTCAGATGCTTTTGTCCTGACAATGCTCAAGGATGGCGTGCCTTTACCGATCGAAAAGAAAGAGCTGAAGCGGCTGAATTACGGCGAGTATTTGCAGGCGGGGAAGACACTTGCATAGTTTCACTTGCGATCGAACAATGAAAGGGTGTACATTTGTTCACCTATGACAACCTCTCCTGAATCACCATCACATATTATCCTCTTTCGCGGTAAGGAAATACGTAAAGTACTGCATAACAACGAGTGGTGGTTTGTCGTCGAGGATATAGTGTTTGTACTGACTGATTCGCTGGATCCCAAAGGATACATACGCGATTTACGGCGTCGGGATGAGGAAATATCGAAGGGGTGGGGGCAAATTGCCCATACCCTTTGGATCGAGACAGAAGGAGGACGACAGCAGATGAATTGTGCCAATACGGAGGGCATCTTCCGAATCATCCAATCCATCGCATCACCCAAAGCCGAACCCTTCAAGCGCTGGTTGGCAAAAGTAGGTTATGAGCGTGTGCAAGAGATCGAAGATCCGGAACTAGCTACCAAACGCACCCGTGCTTTGTATAAAGCCAAAGGATATAGCGATGACTGGATCGAAAAACGCATGCGAGGTATCGCTATTCGGGAGGAACTGACAGACGAGTGGAAAAACCGCGGTGCGAAAGATCAGGACTATCAAATTTTGACAGCGGAAATTTCCAAAGCCACTTTTGGGGTAACGCCAAACGAGTACAAGAAACTCAAAGGGCTGAAACGGGAAAACCTCCGTGATCACATGGATGATTTTGAACTGATCTTCAATATGTTGGGGGAACGTTCCACGACCGAAATACACCGAGCGGAGGATTCGAAAGGCATTCCAAAGCTAAAGGCTGATGCCCGTGAAGGTGGAGACATCGCCGGAAGTGCCCGAAAGAAACTGGAAAAACGACTCGGCAGATCTTTTGTATCGAAGAAAAACTTTCTCGGGAAGCCAGAACAGAAACAATTGCCAAACGGATGAGGCGGTGAAAATAGGCAAGCGCCAAGACACTTGCATAAATCTAAAAAAATCATTCTGTTCCTACCTAAGCGCGTGACTTTCGGCTAGACTGCTCCGGTCTTTATGCGCGAGACCGTGTATGTCCTCGGGGGAGCTCAAACCAAGTTTGGTGAGCTCTGGAATAAATCACTGTCGGATCTGATCCGCGAGGCGGTTGATGGTGCTATTGCGTCTACAGGCATCATGCCAACGGACATCGATATGGTTGTGATCGGTAATATGGTCGGTGGTGAAACGGCTGAGCAAGCGCATCTCGGAACACTAGCAAGTAGCATGCTGCCGCATCGTCCGCCGTCGCTACGCGTTGAGGCGGCATGCGCGTCTGGAGGACTGGCTGTACACACCGCCTGTGCTTTCTTAGAAAGCGGCAAAGCTGAAACCATTCTCGTTATCGGCGCTGAAAAGCTCACTGATGTCGCAAACGATATTGTAACGAGTGCCCTGATGCGCGCTGGAGATGCTGAGAAAGATGCACCGGCTGGACTCACGTTCCCTTCGATTTTCGCACTCAGTGCAACTGCCTACATGCATAAGTACAGCCTCAAGCGTGAGGACCTAAGCTTGGTTTCCGAAAATTCCCACAAAGCAGCCATCAAAAATCCATACGCGCAATTCAGGAAAGAAATACCAGCCGCAGCGATTTCAAAAAGCCCACTGATCGCCGATCCGCTACGACTCCTCGACTGCTCCCCTATCTCGGATGGCGCTGCTGCAGTGATCTTATCCACGAAACACGAATCAAGCGTGCACATTGCCGCGTCACAACTCGCTAGCGAATCGTTAAGTCTCACGGACAGAGAAAGCCTCACGTCATTCATGAGCACTCGCACTGCTTTTGTCAGAGCACTGAGTGAATCCGGTTGGGATAAAAATTCCATTGATGCGTTAGAACTTCATGATTGCTTCAGCATCGCGACGCTTATTCATTTGGAAGACCTGGGATACGCTGAAGAAGGCGATGCCATCCGCATCTTCCGTCAGGGTGATGCAGGACTGGATGGCGCACTGCCCATCAACATGAGCGGAGGCCTCAAAGCCTGTGGCCACCCGATTGGCGCAACGGGTGTGAAGCAAATTCTAGACTGCTTCAAACAACTCTCCGGCACAGCCAATAATCAGGTAACCGATATGAAACGCGCACTCGCTCATAACCTTGGCGGTGTCGGCGCCACATGCACCGTTCATCTGCTTGAGAATATCGCATAAACGATTCACTTTTACTTGTGACTTCTGACTTGTGACTTCCATGGACCGCATCCCCGCACTCCACCGGCGCATCAAAGAACTCGCGAACGCGCGGTTGCAACCCGGCGTGATCGAAAGTTTTACGATTGTCCGTCATCCGCCCGCTGGCTTTGGAACTGAACCGTATGCCGTGGCTCTGATACGTCTTGAAGATGGCACCAAAGTGATGGCACAGCTAACACGAGACAGCGCAGAGCCCATGATTGGCGCAACCGTCATCCCCCATATGCGCCGCATCCGTACGATGAGCAACGGTCTTTTCGTGAATGATCTTAAATACGAAGTCGTAGCGATGAAAACAGCTCCAGTGTTCACCGTAATATCATACGTTCTTGCAGTCTCAGGGCCTTCCGGCGTTGGCAAGACGACGATTGCACGGCAGTTACTCACGTTGTTTCATTCCTACGCTGAGCAAGTACCGATCCTGACGACACGTAAGGCCAAGAAGAGCGATACCGAACCGTACATTCACGTCAGTAAAGAAGAGTTTGATTCTCTTCTCGCCAAAAAAGAAATTATTAGTTGGACACACATGCCTTCATCAACAGAACAACGATATTACGGATACCGAAAACGTGACATCGAGGCGATTTGGAAGAAAGGAAAACTGCCGATCGTCGTCACTGAAATTAATCTCCTAAAAGGCCTCGTCGAATCCCTCGGCCGTCGTGCGGTCTTAAGCTGCGGACTGCTGCCACCTGGCAGGAGCAAGCGCCTCATGCTTTCAGCGCTGCTCCACAGGCTCCGTACTCGTGGCCGTGATACGGAAGAACAAATTGTAGAGCGCCTGAAGATCGCCGAAGCAGACCTCAAAGCATTCACAGACCATGCGCATTTGTTTGACCACATGCTTGTGAATGATGAGCTTGGAGTGTGTGTGGAGACAATTCGTGAGTTGGTTGCGACTGTGAAATAGGAACGCACGTTGAGATGTAGAGACGAGCGGAGCGCGCGTCTCTACCTAAGTCCTCAATACTTCTCGGTACCGCTTCGCCACCTCATCCCAGCCGTAGTTTTCCGCATTCTTCTGCGCTGCAATCGAGAGTTTTGCACGGAGCGAGGTGTCGGTCAGTAAACGCCTGAGTTCGCCCGCTGCAGCGTCAATATCGTCCGGCGGAACCAAGATGCCGGTCTTTTGGTCCAGCACAATATCCGGAATTCCACCGACCCGAGTTGCAAGTACTGCACAGCCTGCGGCCTGCGCTTCTAAAAATACATTCCCGAGTGCTTCACTTCTTGAGAGTCCCACAAAGATTTCTGCCTTTGCGTATTCGACGAAAATATCAGAACCTGTAATATATCCGGTAAATTTCACCCGATGATCAATCTCGAGTTCGCGCGCAAGTGATTGAAGCGAGTGTAAGAGCGAACCTCCTCCGACGATCCGTAAATGCACCGCAGGATCCAATCCCCTAATCGCTTTCGCAAACGCATGCAGTAATGTATCAATCCCTTTCATCGATTCCAGTCGCCCAACAAACAGAATACAACCAGAATCTTTGAGAATATTCTGGCACGCAGCTTTCAGTGCCGTTAGATCGATACCGTTAGGAATCAAAATGACATCGTTACGTCCAAGTTTCTCCGCAATGCGTACAAGATCGGTACTGATGGCAGTGACTATATCAGGATAACGAAGAATCACCCCCTTCAAGAACGTACGATTAGTGGTCTGTAGCGTCAGAATTTTGCGTGCATGGCACCGACAAAAAAAGAGCGCGAGCCCAGCAAACGTCTCCAGAACTGCGTGGATAATATCCGGTTTCAAGTCACCAACTTTCAGAGGCGCAAGAAACGGATAAAGCCATTTATCAAACGATATCCCAAAACCGACGCGAATAATTTTTACACCTCCAAGCATATCTCGCTTGGGAAGTTTTCTCGAAAGTCGTGCAGTGACAATTGTGATGTCGAATTCAGAAGAGAGTCTCTGCGACACTTCTTCCACCATCGCTTCAGCGCCGGATCTGTACGGCGAGAGAAAGGCCGAGAGGATCACAAGTTTCTTCATGCGTTCCAAGACTGGAAGAGTTCATCATACATCGTTCCCACTTTTTCCCAGCTAAATACTTGCTCGATCCGCGCTCGTGCGCGCTCGCCGAGCTGCTTTCGTTTGATCGGATCATCAACGAGACGACGAATATGTGACGCGAGTGCTTCTCTGTCGCCGGCCGGAAACAGAAAACCGGAGACGCCATTTTCGATTAAGTACCTGTTACCGCCAACGTCCGATGCAATACAGGCACAACCCGCGGACATGGCTTCCATCAGGGCGTTACTCAAGCCTTCTGCGTAACTTGGCAGTACAAAAATATCGGACGCAGCAAGAATCTCCGGAATGTCTTTCCGTAGCCCCGTGAACCGAACCTCATGGTTATGAGCAAGCACTAGAGGATGACGTACTTGCCCTGAGCTTGTCGAAGGGTACCAACCCACAACCTGAACCTCAAGTTCTGGTTTATCTTTTTTTACTTTCAAGGCAGCTTCTACAAAATCATCAGAGCCTTTTACGGACTCAAGTCTGCCGATGTACGTGACTATACATTGTGACGTATGACTTATGACTTGTGACTGAAGAAACCTCATTGGATCAATCCCCGTCGGAATCACGATAGATTTCCGGCTGATACTAAGTCGCTTCAGGATGTTCTCAGGCTGCGGATGAAAAAATACTACCTGCGTCGCAGCCTTGAGAATCAACCAGCCAAGTGTGTTTGCATAGATCGCAGCACAAATTTTCCCAATAGTTCCTCTCGGCCACCACGTGATGCCAACCAATGCATCGGTAAGAAGAAGTACCTTGAATCCCGCAAGCCGAAGCCGAAGCAGCGAGATCGAACTCCAGAACAACACTTTATTGACGACGATAATATCTGGCTTCATTTCACGGGCAAGCCTGAGCGCAGCCCCTGAAAAACCAAACGCAATGCCATAGTTCCACGGATCCGGAATAAAAAAATCTGGCACCCGATGGATCTCAAGTGTCTCCGATATCTTTTCAACATGATACTTGTGACTTATGACTTGTGACTTATGACTATCTTCTCTTCCCATACACAACACAATAACTCTGTATCCAAGCCTCTGCCACAGCTCAGCCATTTTTACTGAACTCACCATCCAACGGTGTTCTTCCTGCCAGTAGGGGCTGATAAGCAAAATGGTCTTCATGGCTACGTATTACTTTTTCACATCCTCGCCGATTCCTGCGTCTGTCAGCGCTCTATCCCGCACCAGCTTCGTGAGTCGCTGTTCCATTTCTTCAAGACGAATAATCATGTAAAACACGACGAAGAAGAGGACGCCAATGGCTGTGATCGTCGCGGCGTTCTCATTTTTCTTGATACCGGTGATCGAACTCAGGTATTGCAAACTACTCGGCACAAGCGAGATATACGCGATTGCGGACCAGAATACAGTCCACAGTCCCCCCTCCCAGATCGTTTTCTTATGACGAACAACCAAGTTCCACGCGTACACAATCATCAAGAAACTGAAGAGCGGAACGACGACCTGATAGGGAGTGAATTCAAATGCAATCATCGGAGGAAGGTGCGAAGAAGTATTTTAGCCGCAGTACGAAGACCGCTAGAGAAAGACTGTCCTTTGGCCAAAGTATACTCGGAATATACCACTTTTGATGGGATAGAAACGATCTTCCAGTGATTTTTGGCAGCCTCGCGAATGATTTCAGTGCAAAATTCAAAACCGGACATCTTGAGTTGGATGTCTCGTAGCGCCTTGGGGCCAAAGACTTTGAAACCACACTGTGTATCAGCAAGATAGATGCCGGTCACAGTGAATGTGACGAGGTTGCCAATCGTATTTGCGATTCTACGAACAAAAGGAATCGAGTTCTTTTGCCCAAAACGATTGGCAATAACGAGATCAGCTTTCTGTTCCAGAAGAGTCTGAACCAAGCGTGGAATATCCGTAGTTGCATGCTGACCGTCAGCATCGATTGTGATCGCGACGTCATATCCGAGCCGACGAGCCGCATCGAGCCCTGTCATCGTGGCTGCTCCTGCTCCACAATTTTCGGCATGGCGGATCACAAGAGCACCGGCCTCACGAGCCACCGCTTCGGTTCCATCAGTCGCACCATCGACGATGACAATGACTGCATCAGTATGCAGTTTCGCACCATGAACAACTGCGGCGATGCGTGTCGCTTCATTGAACGCCGGAATAACCGCTACGACCTTCATGGTTGTGGGGCTGCCAAAGTGCTGCCGGAGCCTGCGGGCAGAATAATGTAGGCGATGCCATTACCGGGATCATT
>CALRGQ010000040.1 GCA_943357915.1 Candidatus Peribacteria bacterium | reverse complement strand
CTTGGTGATCCACACGATGTGATATCGGCAGTCATATCTGCAATGCGAAGCGCTCCAATACATGGTGGGATAGATCGTATTGGCTTGCAGGCTGCTTTACAATCGGACTGAAGTCACGGGGTTTAGAACCCAAGGCATGGAAATCAATCCATACTTCCTCATAATTCGTTGTATCTTCTTGTGGTTCATGTCCGGCAATCTCATTTTGATATTTCTCCAGCCATACTTGCCCTTACCTTTGTCAAAAACTTCTTTGATCCTACGGAAATCAGGGTCATCCCTATCCAACTGGTTCGCCTGTGACAGCCATTTGTAATACCCGCTTCTTGATACGCCTGCTATCTCGCAGAGGATGTGCACATCTGCTCCCAGTTCATTGATGAGTTGATACTTTTCTAGCGGCCTGAGTTTGACTCCGCTCTTTTGGCCCGGAGTTTCGCTAAAAAAGCGTTCTCTGCTTCAAGGTACTGGACTTGCACTTCCAGGCGCCGTACGCGATCAACTTCTGGCAACCTAGCTTTCCTGTAGCCACTATCAGCCTGAACTCCTGATGGCTTTGTTAAACTCTCTAATCCTCCTTTTTTCATCAGTCGCTTCCAATCTTTGATCGTGTACCTGCAGTAGCCTTGTTTCCAGATACTGATGTCAAAACCAGCTTGTCTCCAGATTTCATCCGGCCTAATTCCTTGCGCATACAGATCCAGTGCCCGTTTTTTAAATTCATAGGTGTAGCTAATCATTCGTTCGCTGATGTGCCACACACATGGATTCTGTCGTAACTGTGCAATGTGCTCGTGTGAATATGTTGTTCTCATATCTCTTTTGCAAGAAAGAATAATTCTAACAAAAGAAACGGTTGGATTGAACTCTCGTGTCCACTTTATGGGGTACAGATCATGGCGGAGAGGGAGGGATTTGAACCCTCGAAACCCTTTTGGGGTTTACGCGATTTCGAGTCGCGCGCCTTCGACCACTCGGCCACCTCTCCGTGCATGCAGAATAACAGATTTTCTGTTTTTGAGATTATCGGAGTCATTAATCACTCACTACAGCCCTCACTCTGTCCGCCCGAGGCGGACATCTCTCTCCATCGAAATGGAGAGAGAAATGTCCGTAATCAAAGAAAAGCTCAGGCCCCCTCCTCTCCAGATCGCTGGAGAGGAGGACGGGTGGTGAGGGCTGGATGTAGCTAGCAGGTAACGGGTAACGAGCAACTAGACTTCCCTCGCCTCCCGCTTCAGCTCGGCTTCTATCAAAAGATCAAGATCGCCATCCAGCACACCTGCCGTATCACTTGTCTCATAATTCGTGCGTAGATCTTTCACCATTTGATATGGCTGGAGGACGTAGCTCCGGATTTGCGAACCAAAATCTGCACTGGCGGCAGAACCACGGAGACGTTTTTTCTCGGCTTCTTGTTCGGCTTCTTTTTTCTCTACTAATTTTGCTTTAAGAATGTTCATGGCCCGTTCACGGTTTTGGATTTGCGAACGTTCATTCTGGCATGCGACCACGATGCCGCTTGGGATATGCGTGATGCGCACTGCGCTATCGGTTTTGTTCACGTGCTGTCCGCCGGCGCCACCAGAGCGGTACGTGTCGACTCGTAGATCATCTTGGTTGATCTCAATCGTATGTTCGCCCGACATATCAGGCAGAACTTCCACCAGTGCGAAACTGGTTTGGCGGAGACTTTTTGCGTTGAATGGCGAGAGCCGCACCAAGCGGTGTGTTCCACGTTCGCACTTCAGATGCCCGTAGGCCGCGTCGCCTGCAAAATGAATCGTGATTGATTTGATACCGGCTTCTTGGCCGTCAGTTCGTTCCAGAATGTCCGTCTTCCAGCCTTTGCGTTCGGCATATCGGAGATACATACGCGTAAGAATGCCGGCCCAGTCTTGGGCTTCCGTTCCTCCGGCGCCTCCGGAAATACTCACATACGCGTTTCCGATGTCGTACTTTCCGCCCAAATAGAGTGCGCGCTCGGCGACGGCCCAGCGCTCAGCAAGTCCCGCATATTCTTTTTCGAGTGCTGGCAGATCTGACGCGGAGCTACTCTGTGCGATATCAAGAATATCAGCCACATTTTGCGTGAGCTCTGCGGCTGGTTCCCACTGTTTCTTGAGTCCCTTCAGTTTCTGAAAAAGCCCTTCCGCACGCCTATGATCATTCCAAATATCCGGAGCGGAGGTAAGCGCCTCTAATTCTGCAATCTGTGTTGGGATGCCGCGGCGCTCAAAGAGAGTCCTTGCCCATGTTTACGGCACTCAGCAATTCGGTGAGTTTGCGGAGGATCTCGTCCACGGGAAAGGGGGAAAACGTCTAAACACACTCTAGCAGCCGTTGCTCTTTTCTGCTACAATGTTTCGATGTCACAAAGTCCTTCCACTGAGCTAGAAATAGCCAAAAAACCTCTTGATACACCAGGCAGTTTGGTTCTCATTCCTGCTATCGGTCGTTTGGGGGTACCAGTTGGTATCTTCGGTATCACTTTTTTTCTGATTGCAATCACGCTGACGCTTGTGTTCTCACCGGACAGATTTCCGGTACGAGTGGGGGATAAGACGGTACGGCTGCATGAGTTGGAAGCAGAGGAAAAGAGTTTGAAACTCACACAAGTAGATCTCATGAAAGAGCGTCAGAAAATTTTGGCTGATGCTGATGCGCCTGTGCTTGATCAGATAGCGAAGCTTCGGACTCAGACGGTTCCGGTTGGATCTGCCATGCTTGCGGTAGAAAACGTTCGCTGGAGTTTTCATGCTGGCATGAGTGATCCGATTTCGCTTCCGACGGTGACGTTTGATGCGGCTGCGCACACATTGATGCTTGGCGGAGACGTAAGAGACGCTGCAGGTAGGTCTATGCAAATTCTTGCAACGTTTATTGATGAGCTCCGGGCACTTCCGAATTTTGAGTCCGTGTCGGAACCGGAATATCTTTCTGAGCCGTTACCGGATGGCGGTACCGTGTCACGTTTTTCACTCATATTGCGTTTTCCTCATGAATAAATTCTGGATACTTGATCGGCAGACACGTGGGATCATCTTCTTTGCGTGCGGCATCCTGCTCTCGATTGGTGCGTGTGGCATTCTTGCGTCGCATGCGAGGCTTTTCTCTCAGAAGCGTGATACGGCGGTAATGATCGGCGTGCAGCTACCAGAACTTAAATCCATAGTCTCACTCCTATCCGCTAGCGTGGAGGCTGAACGGATTTTTGCTAGCCAAGCGTTGACCGCACGAGAAGAGCAGGCAGCCGTGTACATCCTTACCGATAGTTCTCCCGTGCCGCGCACGGTGAAAACATTGCAAGAGATTTCCACCGCACTCGGAAAGGATGGTCATTTCTCGCTTGAGAAACTGACGTTTGATCCGAAACCAAAAGACGAAGGCAGTTTCAAAACGGTCATGGCGCATGCGGTCTTTCGTGGATCATTTCAGAACATGGCTCGGATACTCGCGGTTCTGGGATTTGGCGGCGACATGATGGTCAGAGATACACTCAGCCCTGTGACGCAAGATACGTTTTTGCGACAGATCGAGGCTACTGCGCCGCTATCACTACGGCATGCAGAAGATTTTTTGTATCTTGATCTTATGCAGTATGCCAGCGATCCGGATGCACGGGAGCAGCGCATGCTGCAGGATGTGCCGACATCTGCGGTCTCCGATATTCGTGCGACACTTTTACAGGCTGGTCTTGGAAGTGTTCGGTCAGCATTTTCTGGTATCGCCGCAGGGCTTTTTGAGAAGGGACTATGGCCAATTCCGCTCATGAACGTACGAAGTGTGGAGCGTACCGGCGATCTTTGGGCAGTGGAATTTGTTGTGTTTAGCCGTTAGTAGATATTGCTCCGCCTTGACCTAAGCGCGACTTTTGCCGATACTGCAGACACTTTCCCCACCTCAGACTTCCTGTGAGACAACGATATACTCCCCAGCGCTCGTTCAATTTCGCCCGTCCGAAAGTTAATGAACAAATCCGCGCGCCTGAAGTACTCTTGGTTGCAGAAGACGGAGCCGCAGAAAAAATGACGATTGCTGATGCTCTCGCTCGCGCCAAGGAGCAGGGTTTTGATTTAATCGAAGTATCGCCAAAAGCTGTTCCGCCCGTAGTGAAGCTGGGTGAATACGGCAGTTATTTGTATAAACTAAAGAAGAAAGAGAAGCTCCAAAAATCTCATAGTAAGCAGACAGAAGTGAAGGCCATTCGCTTTGGCTTTCGGACTGATACGGGAGACTTGGATCGTCAGGCTGCTCATAGTCGTGAATTTTTGGCCGAGCGTCACATGGTCAAAGTCACGATTGTCATGCGTGGTCGTGAACTCACGAATAAAGAATACGGTATCTCAAAATTGAATAAGTTCGTCCAGAGCCTGACGGACGTTGCGGAGATTGATCAGCCAATCAAGCGGCAGGGGAACCATTTCATGGTTATCTTGAGACCCAGAAAGTGAAAAGTCACAAGTCAGAAGTCACAAGTGCAAAAAATTCTATGTGTACGTACTTATCACTTTTGACTTGTGACTTATGACTCGTAAGCGTGTCATTTTCCCTTTGCTTTTCGCTCTGTGCGCGGCTAAGATCGTCCGGCTCATGCCCAAGCTCAAGTCTCATAGCGGCGCAAAGAAACGCATCCGACGTACCGGAAGCGGTAAACTGGCCTTTAACCGCCACAGCCGTAACCACCTTCTGATGCAGAAGAGCAAGCGCCAGAAGCGCCTCAACCGCACAAAGTTGATGCACCCGACCAACGAACGTAACTTGGCACTTTTACTCCCAAACCTTTAAACCATGAGAGTTAAGCGCGGAATTCACAGGCATCGCAGAGTCAAAGCACTTCATGCTCTGACGAAGGGTTACCGTGGTATGAAGCGTACGACGGTGAAGAAGGGTAAAGAAGCCGTCATCAAGGCCGGACAGAATGCCTACCGTGACCGCAAGCGCAAGAAGCACAACTTCCGTTCGCTCTGGACGGTTCGTATTAACGCTGCAGTTCGCGCAAAGGGTGTCCGCTACTCGCAGTTCATCCCAGCTCTCAAGAAGGCAAACATCACGCTTGATCGTAAAACGCTTTCAGAACTTGCGATTCATCATCCTGAAATCTTTGATGTTGTGCTGAAAGAGGCAGGGGTAGCTAAATAGAGATGCGTCCGCAATGCAGCCTGGAAGGCTGCTCTGAGTTAGCTCAGAGTTAAGTTTATTGAGTGAAAAATCAGATATTGGATCAGCGCGGCCATCCTGGCCGCGTTAGTTAGCCATTTGGCCGCGTTGCCGTTCCGATGCCAATAGCATTTCGGTATTCTATCACTATGACGCAGAGACATCCGTTTCATAATGACGTATTGATGTTTGTAACAACGAATACAAAGAACCGTCGTCCGACTTTTGCAAACCCCGCGTATGCATTCGAAGCAGTAGATTGTCTGTATCGATTACAGGGCATCCATCCATTTTTCCTTTTTGGTTTTGTCATCATGCCCGATCATTGCCATTTTCTTCTCAATATTCCTGCTCCGTATACGATCTCACAGCTCATGAATTCATATAAAACCGGACTTACGTTTGATATCGGTATTGGTCCTTTATGGCAACCACGATACGACTTACGGGTTCCTGATGATGGATGGTCTACGTTGCGTTATATTCACGAAAATCCTGTGAAAGTGGGATTAGCGGCCTCGGCAGATGCATATCGATGGTCGTCAGCATCTGGAAAATATGATGTCTCGGTTTTGTCGTGATCGCGGCCAGGATGGCCGCGCTGAAGAACATTGTATTTACAATATTGAATCATCTAAGTGTCTTTCCAAAGGCGTAAGGTTAAAGAAATTGCCAGTTTCTGCCGCTAAGGATGGCCGCGCTGATAATATTGTTTATTTTTCGATTATCAGAGCGCCTTTCCAAGGCGCGGTGGTTGAAGGAGGCAGGGGTGGGGAAGTAGGTTTTACGGACGTACGAGAGGCTTCGGACGTTTCTGTTGACTGTCTTTGATGACATCTTTGAGTGAGTAGAGTGCCCAGACAGTATTAAGGATGACAAAAGGCCATGCTTTTCCTGCGATTCCATACCAAACCAAGAGTGAAGAACCGATCATATTGATGATGTCATAGGTTATATCATCCTGAGACCATCGATGGCTTTGCGTCATAAAAAAGCCAATTAAAATACAGATCATGCCACCTATTCCTGCAACGAGAGGAAGATCTACTACCATGTCTTCCTCTTCACGCGGATAAATCCGGACGCTTCAATGAACGTCATTTTCGGATCTTTCTTCTGCATTTCATCCAGCATCAGGTTAATGCCAAGCGCGTCAGACGCCATGTGGCTGCACTGGATGATATTAATATGATGTTTCTTGGCCTCTTCAAGCGACTTTTCGGTGACGTGCATGCTGAGCACAGTTCCGACTCCTGCGCGTGCTTTGGCCTCGAAAAATTCCTCTGGACCATTCGTTCCGCCGGTAAATTCCGTTGCGACCAGCTTGCCGACGCGTGAACCTCTGGAGCCGTTGACGATAATCGGTGGATTTCCTTTCTGTGCGTACATCGTGTATTCAGGAATTTCTCTGATCGCATCGAGAATCTCGCCCATGTCTTCATATTCTTTTTTGCAGATATGCTTTTCCATGAATGACCAGACCATGTTGTCTGTGATGGTGTGGCAGCAGACAGCCGGGATATCAAGTAATTCTGCAGCACGCTCAACTCGAAAGAGGTTATCAGCGTGGATTGCGCGCCAGATTTTGTCCATCCGTGGCCTGAGCACAGCTTCGGATTGGTTTACGGGTACGCCAACAGTTGCGAGGAGATCGATCTGCAGTGGCATGACTTTTTCCAGGTCTGCGAGTGCACGTCCTTCCGGATGGTGAATGAGCGCACCGTCGATTTTCTGTCCTTTTTCACGGAGCCTGTCGATCAAAAGCATCTCAGGGGTCTCAATATCGACGCCCACAAACAGATGAGTGAACTCTTCCGAACCGTCGCCATTGATGATCCTACAGTCGCTGTACGGGTTCCACGTGCGTTCTGCGTCAAAATAGGGTTTCTCTTTCTCGCTTAGCTTCTTCTCTTTCTCTTGGAATTTCTTGAGCATCTTCTCGATCTGTTTTTTTTCACGAGGATCATACTGAATACCGAGGTCGACTGCGGCTTCAAAAAATTTCTGGAGTTTCATAGTGGGCTGAAGCGTACAGAAGACTAAGCGAAAGGCGCAATGTTATTTTCCGGATCTGTATGATTGGATGATTGCCTTGAGGATCAGTAGTGGATGCCGCAGACAAAATTTCCGGAGTTCGCCACTGCCGTGTGCACTCACGCTTTTTCCTGATGTCACGCGGGAGCGAAACTTCGTGACCATGGACTTAAGGGCTTTTTCTCGCGCTGCAATGGCTATCAGCTTTTCTTGCTCAGGGAGTCTTTCGATCAAAAGCCCAAAGCACCGTAACCGATCAAACAGTCCTTTACCGGCTTCTTGATGAACCGCACTTGCGCCTTTTTCATGCACACGAAATGTTCCAAAATTTCCCCTGAGACAATACCAGTCACTGATTGCCAAAATCCGCGTCCAGTATTCCACATCGAGCAGTTGGGACATGTCTGTCAGAAACGGCCCAGCTTGGTTCATGATGTTTCGTCGCATGACCACAAAGCTCGGTTCACCGATGATATTGGGAACAAGTTCGCGATCGAGCCACATCGTGAGTATCTCTTTTCCGCTGTGCTGCCCGCTCATGGCCTGTGCATCATACAATTCTCGTATCGCTTGGTAGTTATCTACAGTTGGCATGTTTTCTTCTATCGCGTATGTATGTTCCATCGAGACACATCCGACTGTTGGGTTTGCGTCCAGTATTTTCACTGCTTCCGTCAGATAGTTCGGAGCCCAGATGTCATCCTGAAAAAGATACGCAACGAGCGGAGATGATGTACTCGCGGCACTCGCATTCCAGTTACCACCGATGCCGAGACGTTTGTCGGATCGGACAAAGCGAATACGCTCATCAAAAAGATAAGGCGTGACGATGCCTTCTGTGTCAGTCTTTGAACAGTCGTCATGCACGAGTGCCGTCCAGTCCCACAACGTCTGACCTTGCAGCGATTTCAGTGCCTCCACCAGATGCTCTGGGTTGGGGTTATAGGTTGGGATGAGGACATCGATGACGGGGTTTGGCATATAACCAGTATAGCCCTTTTATGGCTTTAGGCTTAAGCTTTGCGCATGCGAATCGACCCGGCTTCGTCTTCGGACTTCGCCGCGGCATGTATTTTTTACTTCTTAGAACAATGCGAATCGATATTCTTACACTGTTCCCCGAGATGTTTAAGGGTCCTCTGACCGAGAGCATCCTCAAACGTGCTGTGACTGATGAGAAATTGCAGATCCATATTCATCAGATTCGTGATTATGCACTGGATAAGCATAAGACAGTCGATGATTCACCATATGGTGGAGGAGCGGGGATGCTCATGAAAGTAGATGTTATCGTGCAAGCCATTGAAAGTGTTGTGGCACAGGGCGTCGCGGAAATGAAAAGTGAAAAAAGAATAGTGAAAAATAAAAATATTATCCCGCATCGGGTATATCTGTCTGCTGGAGGAGAACGTCTGACGCAATCTAAAGTAGAAGCGACTGCCAAGCATGAGTGGCTGCTACTGCTCTGCGGACATTATGAAGGCATTGATCAGCGTGTGATTGATGGTTGGATAGATGAACAGATTTCGATTGGAGATTATGTGCTGACTGGTGGCGAGATTCCGGCGATGGTCTTAGTAGACGCAGTTGCCCGTAAGATTCCAGGAGTGCTCGGTAAAGAAGCGTCTGCAGATTTTGATAGTTTCTCTCAGGCTTTTGATGGCAAGCGTGAGTATCCGCATTATACGAGGCCAGAGGAGTTCCGGGGCATGCGTGTACCGGATATCTTACTCTCTGGCCATCATCAGAAGATCGAAGAGTGGCGGAAAAATAAGCTGACTTAATTCGTCGCTACTCCAGCCCTCATTGCTGCCATAACCCTTTTTACTACTGCTGTTACAGTAAGGGCAGTACCAGAATTAGGTGCTGCTTCAGGTTCAGGTTGCAAGATGCCCATCAATGAAAGCATTCTCGCTGCTTTGAGTTGAAATGCTGCAGGCAGATTTTCCTCTGGGTTGCCTTTCGCACTTACGCGCTTATCGAATATAGTACGTAATTCATTTTCTAATTCAGTAAATTCCTGAGCATGGCTACCTGCTCTAATTTCCATGAATTGTTTACAAAATACACCTGGAACAACCCGGTTAATTAATTTCCCTAGATCTGCCCACGTATTTGGTTGTGGGATCGCAGTTGGTCTTTCCATGATTTCTAGAGCCATAAAAGAGGATGGAAAAGAATAATGATTTATTTGTACAGGTTCTTTGACCCTTCTCAAGTTCCTCAAGAACACATATTTTCCCTCTGTTTCTTTTTTGAACAACTCGGATATGGCTCGAAAAAGACCAATAAAAACGGGAAAGAGCCAGAGTGTCGTTCTGGAGAACAGGTTGCGACATGAGTTAAGATAGTGCGTATGATCGATTCACTGCGGCAACGGCTGAAAACGGATAGCACGGTGACGTTTCGGGTGAAGGTCCGGCCGCAGGCGGCCATTAGTCGGTTCAGAGGTCCGCTTGGCGAGGATACGTTTAAAGTTGATATCGCAGCCACGCCCGAAGGTGGAGAGGCTAACGCTGCGCTTGTCAGGTTTCTCGCTGACGAATTTGATGTCGGACGGGATCAGGTCGAGATTGTGGCTGGGGAGACCTCGAGGTTAAAAATAGTGCGGATCAGTAGATAGTGGTTGGTGGTTAGTGGCTAGTAAAAAATCTAACCACTAACTTCTACCCACTAATTACTTATCGATGAAACTGTTGATGAATTTCTTTCAGTCGTTTATTCGTTAAGTGCGTATAAATCTGCGTTGTTGTGATGCTCGCGTGGCCGAGCATTTCTTGCACCGAGCGAATATCAGCGCCGTTTTTCAGGAGTTCGGTCGCAAAGGTATGACGGAGTGTGTGTGGCGTTACTTTTTTCACCAGACCTGCTTGCGCTGAGATCGTCCGGACAATGCGTTCGATCGCTTGTGGTTCTAGCCTACGCTCTTCACCGAGTAGGCTTGGGTTTTGCGAGCGATTACTGTTACTGATGAAGAGCGGTCCCCAGTTGTCTTGACGGCTACTTAGATAGTTTTTGACGTGCTCAGCGGCACTATCCGAAATAAACACGATGCGAGCCTTGCGGCCTTTGCCTATCACTCTGAATTCACGGCTTTCTAAGTTTACGTCTTTGCGATTTAAATTACTCAATTCACTCACGCGCAGTCCGGTGGAAAAAAGCAGATGCAAAATCGCGAGGTCCCGAAGGCCGTTACGTTTGGTCACGTCGATTGCCGTAAACATCGCTTCCAGTTCTTCGCGCGCTAACACTTCTACCGTGCGCCCCGGAACTTTCGGTAGTTCGATCTTTTCCGCCGAAATTGTTTGCACGTCATTTTTGTGAAGATGCTTCAGAAGTGCCCGTAGAGCGATCAGATGATATTGCTGAGTTTTAATATCAAGTGTCACGCCTTGGCCCCGAATATTCATACGGTGCAAATACAGCCGATAATCTCGAACTGTATCAGCACTAAGTTTACCTACGTCGGTTGCTGGTTTTGCGAATTTCTCAAATCGTTTTAAGTAATGCCGGTAATTCTCAACTGTTTTTTTACTCTGATATTTGCCCACTTCAGCGTGGGTCAGGAAATCGTAGATGGCGTCTTTGAGTTGCACGGCAGTTATTCTAGCACGCCGCAGCCGCCCCGTGAGCATCCGCGGCCAGGAACGGCCGCTCTTATTTCTGACAGCCAGGACACCAGACGGTCGTTCGTTGGGCAATTTTTGTGGACTCTAGCAGCATGTTGCAGACTCGGCAGTTTTTCTTCCCACGTCCGTAGACCATGAGGCTGTGTTGGTTCTGGCCGGGTTTGCCGAAGAGGTCTGCGAAATCTGAAAAGCTTGTGCCTGAGTTATAAATGCCCTGCTCAAGTGTTTTGATGACGGCTTTGTAGAGCCGCTTTCGTTCGATCATCGAAAGTCCGATCACCTTGCGGCGCGGGTCGATCTTGGCGATGAAACAGGCTTCATCACCGTAAATGTTGCCGACACCGGCGATGAACGATTGATTGAGGAGCAGCGATTTCAATGTCCCTCTTTTTTTCTTGAGTCTCTCGAGGAATATCTCTTCGGTGAGGGTGAGTGCGTCGGGGCCAAGAGCTTTCATACTCGGATCTTTGTAGACGTCATTCCCTTCGATGATCCACAGTCTGCCAAGCGTTCTTGGATCGTTAAACACGAGAACCAGATCGTTGCCGATCTCGAAACGGATTCGCTCACGGGACAGTGGCGTGTCTTTCAGTTTCCGGAGTCCCAGCCGGCCACTCATCCGGAGGTGTAGCATCAGATTCAGGCCGCCTGAGAGTTCCATCCACATATATTTGCCATGTCGCTTCATGCCGAGCACGGTTTTCCCCTTCAGGGTTTTTGCAAACGTCGGATGGTTGTTGACCATATTTGGCCGCAGCACATTGACAGACTCGATAGTACGGCCGATGAGTACCGGCGCGACCGCACGGAGCGTGGTTTCGACTTCTGGAAGTTCTGGCATACGGTTAAGACGTTTTAGAGTGCATTCTCTATCTTTTTTCGCAGCTCTTCTCTTGTCAGGATACCGATCCAACCATCTGTACCGAGCTCAAAGGAAGGGAAACGCGTGATACCTGCCGCTTTAGCGCGTACGCTAGAGGCTTCCAGAGTGGATACAGTGACTTTAGATGCCATACAGGCCTGGAGAGATTTTAGGTTCAGTTTCACAGATTTTGCGAATGCCGGAATCTCTGTTTCTGACAGAATCGGCTTCATGTGCAGAGCTTTGTCGGTTTCTCTGAACAGACCTTGTTTCTCACTACAGATCGCTACTTTCGCCATCAGCGTACCGGCAGGGGATTTCGGCACAAAAACGCGCTCGACCGTGAGATGATCACCATATGTTTGCAGGAGCCACGGAAGATCAGTCATTCCGAATTCGCGACAGTAAAAACATTCGTAATCATCGTAGATCGTTAGGATCTTGTTTGCCTTCTCTCCCATCAGGATCGAACCTGAAAGCTGCGTGATGGGGAGCACAGTTCCAGTGACAACTTTTCCGATTTCCAAACTATCGATGGTGTCTGGGGTTGTTTCATTCAAAACATCGGTGATGCCCCCGGTTGCGGTCGAGCTCGAGGAAGAAACAGGTTCTGGAACATTCTCTGGAGCGTCCTGACGTGGAATTTGAGTCTGACAGGCGCTAAAAAGCGTCAACGCCAGGCCGATGAAGAGAGAGCGCAAACGCATGGGGAATTCCATTATACTGTACTTGATGAATCGCAGTACTTTCATTCTTGGCGTACGGATAGATGCAGTGACTCTGGCGGAAGCTCGGGATCGATTTCTTGCTTTCGCGGCCTCCGGAGTCCAGTCGCATGTCATGACGCCGAACCCTGAAATGCTGGTGGAAGCCAATAAAAATCCGGCATTCAAGAGTCTTCTGAATGCATCAGCACTGAATGTTCCTGATGGCTCTGGGCTTCTGTGGGCTGCAAAGAGAGTAGGATATTTACTTCCTGAGCGTGTGACGGGGGTCGATCTGATGTCTGCAGTTTGCGCAGTACCTGACGCTCCTTCTGTGTTTCTTCTCGGTGCCGCACCGGGAGTTTCCGAGAAAGCGGCAGAGGCATTGCTCAAGAAGAATGTTTCACTCAGAGTTGTAGGAACATTTTCTGGTTCACCATCGGAGCAAGAAGAATCTGTGATTATTTCTCTCATCAATGCGTCTGGAGCGACGATGCTTTTTGTCGCATATGGCGCGCCTAGTCAGGATTTCTGGATCCAACGCAATCTTCAAAAAATGCCGTCCATCAGAGTTGCCATGGGAGTGGGAGGTGCGTTTGATTTTCTGGCGGGCGTGCGGACACGTGCTCCAAAAATATTTTGCTTACTCGGCATCGAGTGGCTTTGGAGACTGATGCAAGAACCGAGTCGCATCGGGAGGATCTTCACAGCGGTGATCATCTTTCCGTACCTCGTGTTTACTCGCCGTGCAGCAGCTCATACTGCGTGAGCGCCCATTTTTTCTGTTCGTTATCAAAACCAATTTTGATGAGATAGAAAGAGCTATCGGACGTTTTGACCTGATACGCGTAGTACGGTTTTTCTTTTTCACCGCGCTTTTCCTCTCGCAGAAAATCAATATCGATGATCGTCATGTCTTCAGCCAGTTTTGGTAAAACAAGCACGATGACCGTTGCATCCGTAGGTTTACCAGTACCGTTTCCTAGCAGTTCACCTTTGAGGTTCAGTGCCCCACGACCGAGGAAAGCAACCAATGTCACGACGAGCCCCGAGAGCACAATCGAGATCAGGACGGAGAGCTTGTAGCCGGAGTGGGTGTATCTTTCGATATCCATTTCTCCTCATTATACAGTATTTTGGGACTTTTTTGAAGTGGTAGTCTTCTCTCAAACAAAACTACCCTGAACCGAGAATCACTTTCTCAAACAAAACTACCCTGAAAAGAGTCATGGGAACCCTATCTTCTTCCCATGACAACCATGTTCGATGACACGAAAATCACCGGCGTAGCTCAACTGGAGCCAT
>CALRGQ010000039.1 GCA_943357915.1 Candidatus Peribacteria bacterium | reverse complement strand
GCTGAAGCAGGAGCATGAGGCACTCAGTCCGCTTGTTCTAAGACAAGAAATTGATTTGCGAATGAAGAAGCTGTTTACTCTACTTATGCAACATGGAAAATCGGAACCGATCAGGGAATTACGGTAACCGTTTATTATTATCTACTGCGCTGTTTCACCTACTTCCCCGTACAATCCACCACGTCCATCCGCATTTCACGGATACGCCCGGACTTTGTACCCATCATAAACCGATACAAACCGGTGACACTTGGCTCCAGATCAAACGTTTCTCCGTCCGTAACCCAGGTCTGAACACCGGTATGCGTTCCGTCCGGATAGATAATATCTCGCACCACAAAAGAACTGGTGGAACTCAGCTGTAACTTTCCACCAAGCGCAAAGCTATGAGGAATACCGGGATTCAGAATGACGTCTTTCACGATCCGGCGTTGATGACGGTCATCATTGCACCGCAGTACTTGATTCACATCGCCAAGCCGCTCAAACGTTGCCATGATTTTGCCTTTGCTTCTTTCTGCAATCGTCGTGAAAGCACCCAAACTCAAGTCCATATCTCTGCCCTGAACATACGGACCACGGTCATTGATCCGTACTGTCACAGTCTTGCCATTTGCAACATTCGTAACTTTGACGAGCGTATTTCCGGGAAAAGTTCTGTGAGCAGCAGTCATGGCCCACATATCGAACCCCTCACCGAACGCTGTACCTTTTCCGTGAAATTTTTCAGAGTACAAACTTACTTCGTGTTCTTCGGCAGCCAGCTTCGAATCCACAAGCTGCATGAGTGAAAGTAACTGCTCACGTGTCATAGACTCCGCCTCTGCGTCGTATGAAATGCCATAATGCTCGGCCAGTGCCGGAACTTGAGCAGCGTCAGGAAGCTTGGAGAGAATTCGGTCGCCATCGACATCAAGTGGCTCCACGCTGCGCGTACGGAAGATCCAACGGAGTGCGTCTGAAGGCGTGGCTTTTGAGTCCGGATAGAATTTTTCCTGCGTGTCATCAAGTAGTCCGCGAGCCTTTGCGTAGGTGATTTCAGCATAACCGGCATCCGACTTTGGGACGTCTGCATACGGCTTCTCATTGGTCTTCTCAGCAGGCCGGCTGGTGCTGCGCCAAATCTGCACAAAGGCATCACGGCGCGAAACGGCTGATTCTTGTGCGTGTACAACGGGCACAGAAAGCAGCAGTAAAAAAAACGAGGTCACATATAGATTTCTTTTATTCATGGCCTGAGTATATCAAAGTCAGACGAGATTATCTGAAAGATAGAAGAATTGATTTTTTGAATCTGGAATTGAAAATAGAGACATTTGTGTCATTAAATATTTGACATAATTTATTTCTCGCATAAAATATGCTCATGGTTAATCAACAACCAAGCACTGAAACTCCTGCACTTGCAGAGTTTAATGCTTCATCTCTGGCAGGTGATAAATCGGATTTGAGTTTCACAGGTTCCGAGGGGAAGCCAAAGGAATTTCAAAATCCACAGGGTTTGCATTATGTGAATACACCGATGGGAATAGCCTTAGTGTGTTCACTTATTGCAATCAAAGCAATATTCTGGCTTGCTGCGAATATGGACGGTCATGATGTAACTAGAACCTAATTTCTGAATCTGGGAGACGATAAATAGGCACACTAACAAATATAGAGGAAGATTACTTCCTAAAAAAACTCCTACCGTCCCGACCAAACATCATTCCACTTCATCGCCACCATATCCTGCGAGATGATGATGCGCGTGGCTGGGCCATACACGCCGGCGCCTTTTGCTGATTCTTTGGCGATGATTTTTCGATCAAGCTGATACTTGAGAAGTGCTGCAGCTGTTCGTCCACCGAATGTTCCGGTCGTGTCTTTGGGATCGAGATACCCGGCTTTAATCAGAAATGATTGAAGCAGTTTTACCTCTTTACCTGAGTCCCCTTTCGCCAGGAATTTCTTCGGCATTTCTTTGGATTGTACGGCATCTGTGATGTTCATGATGCGCGCTATTGATGCTGCTTTGGTACGCACTATTTTTATTTTCCACTCCTTGAGCATAGCTGCGCGAGTCGCGGGACCGATGCGTCCGGCAAACTGATCCGTAGCTGATGGAACAATGCCAGCATTAATCTGGAAAGCAGTCACTGACTCTTTCAGATCTTGGTCAAAGATTCCATCAGTTCGACCTCTGTAATAACCGATATAGCGCAGTAACTTTTGTGCTTGTTTCACGTCTTGCCCTGTAGCTCCTTTCTGGAGACCGAGCGCAAGCTCTGGCAGATTTTTTTCCGTGATACTGGACGCAGCGCTGAGTGCTGCTGCAGTTTCCAGTGTCACGGACGTTCCATCACCCTGGACGCCGTATTCTGCCTGAAATTTTCTGAGCGCTTCCTGTGTTACAGGTCCAAATTGGCCAGTCGGATTTTCTGCAAAATAACCAAGTTCTTTGAGACTGGATTGTAATATTCGAACGGAATATTCCTGATCACCAAATTCTGCGAGACGTACGAGTTCCATGGGATCGCTCTTTGGGAGTGACGTAAGAATGACTGAATCGGCATCGAAATCTTCGAGTGCAAACTTTTCCGCAGGAATATTCGTTGAGCCGAGTGGATACACCGTGCCTTTCACGTTGCGCACTCCCCAGGCCAAAGCACGCGCAAGACCTGGTTCACCGTAACCCATCCAGAGATCAATCCGATGAATATCCTCACCCCATTCGATAATACGCCCACCACGATCATGAATCGTACCAACGCCGATGCCGGGAAGATCGATCACCGTACCAAATGCGTAGGTATCCGGTCCTGCGATCATCCCAGGGTACACTCCGGTGCCATCGGCTCCAGCGATTCCTTTGCCGTTGAATGCGATCTCTTCTTCATAGTTGCCACGAAAATAGCAACACTGATCCGGTAATGGCGAATAGTATGCCGTCACAACAAATTGCTGCACGTGTGGTTTTTCTTCCGCGTACACCGGAGAAAACACAGAACTGACCATGGACGACAGAATAATTGCCGCTGGGTACACGCGTACTTTGAGGAATTCGATATACATAGGTGTGTTGGTTTGGGTGTGAAAAATCTGATCAGTATACCACAGAAGACGTCCGGTTTCACGCATACAGACTACAAAAAGTCGTACTTGTCTTGTATGAAATAGTTTACACATTGTACGAATCTTCTTAGGGTTTTTCGGCTTCAGTACAAGCAATTCTGGCTGAATATCTCTGATTCTAAAGATAGATTTGCGTTGTGTTCACCTGAGCCCTACCATCACGCAGACATGAGTACGGACATGACCAATGGCTCTCTCGCGCCAGAAAAAGGCGGGGAGGTCAGTTTTCAAAAACTGAAAAGTGAAGAGTGGAAAGTGAATAGTGAAAAGATGAAGGTGGAAAGTGATGAAATCAAAACGATTCTTTTGCTTGGTTCCGGAGCGCTCAAAATTGGTGAAGCCGGCGAGTTTGATTACTCCGGATCACAGGCGATCAAAGCTTTTAAGGAAGAAGGAAAACGCGTGGTGCTCATTAACCCGAATATCGCAACCAACCAAACCAGCTGGGGTCTTGCTGACCGCGTGTACTTCCTCCCGGTGAAACCAGAATTCGTAGAACAAGTTATTGTGGCAGAAAAACCCGAAGCAATCGCACTCAGTTTCGGCGGACAGACAGCGCTGAATTGTGGTGTTGCACTTGAAGACTCAGGCATCCTTAAAAAATATGGCGTGCGTGTGTTAGGCACGTCCGTTGATGCCATCAAGAAAACCGAAGACCGGGCACTCTTCAATGCCGAGCTCAATTCGATTGGCGTATCGGTCCCTCGCTCGGTCGCATGTGAATCGATGGAAGCAGCGAAAGCCGCTGTCAGTACCATCGGGCTGCCGGTCATGATCCGCGCAGCTTTTGCGCTCGGCGGAAAAGGTAGTGGACGAGCCAACACTGCCGAGAAAGCTGAGGAGATTTTGAAAGTCGCATTTGTCGAATCACACCAAGTGCTGGTGGAAGAAGACCTGACTGGCTGGAAAGAGATCGAGTATGAAGTCGTGCGAGACGCCTACGATAACTGCATCACGGTCTGCAACATGGAAAACCTAGATCCGCTCGGTATTCATACCGGCGAGTCGATCGTCGTTGCGCCGAGTCAGACACTGGATAACGAGGATTACCAAATGCTGCGGACTATCGCGCTTAAGGTCATTCGGCATCTCGGCATCATCGGCGAATGCAATATCCAGTACGCGTTACACCCAAAGAGCCGTGTGTACCGCGTCATCGAAGTCAACGCTCGTCTCAGCCGCAGCTCAGCACTCGCATCAAAAGCGACTGGCTACCCGCTCGCATTCGTCGCCGCAAAGTTGGCACTTGGTTACGCATTACCGGAGATCAAAAACTCCATCACGAAAGTAACCTGTGCAGACTTCGAGCCATCGCTGGATTACGTCGCTATCAAAATCCCACGCTGGGATCTTGCAAAATTCAATTTTGTGTCCACTGAAATTTCCACCGAAATGAAGTCAGTCGGTGAAGTCATGGCACTTGGCCGCTCGATGGAAGAGGCGCTACAAAAAGCCATGCGTATGCTGAATAACGGCTCTCAGGGTCTTTTTCCGGTACCGATGAAATTTGCGAAAAAAGACCTCCAAAACGAGATCAAAATCCCCAGCCCCCGCCGCATTTATGCCGTAGCGGAAGGACTCTGCGGCGAATTCAGTGTGGAGGAAATTAATATTATGACCGGCATCGACAAGTGGTTCTTAGAACGCATCAAGCGCTGCGCGGACATCAAGCACGAACTGTTCCAGACAAAGTCTACTGCACTCACTCCTGAGCTTCTCACACAATGCAAAAAGCTTGGGTTCTCGGACAAAGGCATCGGAATTATTCGAGACGAGAAAGAGAGTGAGGTCACAGACGTACGCCTAAAGGCCGGCATTCTTCCGGTCGTGAAACAGATCGATACGCTGGCCGGTGAATTTCCAGCGCAGACGAACTACATGTTTATGACATACCAAGCGGCAGAGCCGGATGTTAGATTCGGTGAAGCTTCCCGTGTCATCGTCCTTGGCGGCGGACCGTATTCCATCGGTAGCTCAGTAGAGTTTGATTGGTGTTGTGTGCAAGCGGTACGGGAACTGATGAAACAGGGTTTTGAAGTCACGATGATCAACAGTAATCCCGAAACCGTCAGTACGGATTACGACGAGTGTGATCAGTTATTTTTTGATGAACTGTCACTGGAACGTGTGATGGACGTCGTGCGGCTCTTAAAGCCGGTTGGCGTCGTGGTTTCCATGGGCGGACAGATACCGAATTCGCTGGCACTCAAACTCGCGAAAGAAGGTGTACCGATCCTTGGAACCGATCCTGCGGATATTGATAGAGCCGAGGACCGTCATAAATTTGGCAAGCTGATGGACGAACTAGAGGTAGACCAGCCAGAGTGGCGTGAATTTGCCGACCTCGCATCAGCCAAACAATTTGCGAAGACTGCAGGATATCCTGTGATTGTCAGACCAAGCTATGTTCTGTCTGGAGCAGCAATGACAGTCGTGATGAGCGAAGAAGATTTAAAAGAATTTATCGAAGAGGCGACGAGTCTTAGTAAAGAAGCGCCGGTCGTGATCTCTAAATTTGAAACGAATGCTAAAGAAATCGACTTTGATGGTGTTGCCCAGAACGGCAAATTGCTTCTGTACGCGATTAGTGAACATGTCGAGAACGCAGGTGTGCACTCGGGTGATGCGACGATCGTTCTGCCTCCGCAGCGTGTGAACATCGAAACGTTCCGGAAAATAAAAGCGATCGCCAAGAAAATTGCGATGGGACTGAAAATTTCGGGTCCGTTTAATATTCAGTTCCTCGCAAAAAATAATCGTCTCAAAGTCATCGAGTGTAATTTGCGTGCAAGCCGCAGTTTCCCGTTTGCAAGCAAAGTCACCGGCGTCAATTTTGCAGAACTCGCAACGCAGGCTCTCTTGCATCGGGCACCGGAGAATATTCGGTACCAGACGATGGACTTGGATCACGTTGCCGTAAAAGCAGCACAGTTCAGCTTTGGCAGACTCAAGGGGGCTGATCCGCGACTCGGTGTAGAAATGGCCTCAACTGGTGAAGTAGCGTGTTTCGGCCACAGTATGGAGCAAGCGCTCATGCTCTCGCTCAAAGCCATCGGTTTTGTCACACCCCGTAAAAACGTTCTTTTGACGGTAGGAAAACTAGAAGACAAGATCGAACTGCTGCCTGCCATCGAAGCACTGAAAGAACTTGGATTCGCGTTCTTTGCCACCTCGCGCACACACGAATTTTTGTCCTCTCGTAATATTCCAAGCGCACTGCTGCACAAAGTATCAGAACCACGCAGTCCGAACATCAAAGAATATCTGGAAAATAAACGGATCGATCTCGTGATCAACATTCCACAGCACAGCAGTTCATCGGAAAAAACAGATGGCTACTTCATCCGCCGCATCGCAACTGACCGTGCGATTCCGCTCATTACCAACGTCCAGCTCGCCAAGCGCATCGTGGAAGCACTTGAGATGGAAAAAGTATCCCATGAATCTCCGCTGATCCCCTGGCCGGACTTGCTGGTGCATAAGTCGTAAAGATACGAACGAATTCTCCTTCCACGCAGGCGGGACGCGGCGTCCCGTCTACGGGCGAATGATGTAGTGCCTGAAAACAAGCTTGCGTGTGCCTCATTTCTCCCTTACTCTAGGCGAGCTTTATGGCTGTCCACGCAATCAAAAAAGGCGACGAATCCAACGAGAGGCTCCAGAGCCGCTTTAAAAAGCAGGTACAGGAGGCTCGTTTCATCAAAGTTCTCCGTGAACGCAGGACGCACAAGCGTGTGGTCACCCGCCGTCTGCAGCGTATCCGCGCCCTCAAGCGCGAAGGCTACCGCGCAGCCAACGTGAAGAACCAGTTTTACTCCAACATGTAGTAGACAAGAAGAAATGAGAGTCTTTTTTGGCGTGCTCCTCTATTATTGATCCATGATCCAGAGACAACGCGCACAGAACGGCGTCATCATGTTTATCACCATGAATACGTGGCACCGGCGGCAGGTCTTCGTTCATCCGAATTTTGCACAGAAAGCGATCGACTATCTGTATGCGCTCGCGAAGAAACATAACGTTCTGATCTACGGTTTCGTCGTCATGCCGGATCACATCCATCTACTCGTGAAGATTCAGGCACCGTACACGGCAGACGCATTTGTGAACGACTATCGTACCGGTCTTTCTTTCGAGCTTGGCACCGGCGCGTTCTTTGAAGAATACGTGGATCTGCGTATGCCGCAGAAACCGCAGGAGAAACTTGAATATATGCACGATAAACCATTCAAGGCTGGCCTTTGCGACAATCCCAAAAACTATCCGTGGTCGTCGGCGTCTAACCCCGCAGCTCAAACCCCGCTTCCTTAAGTAGCTCTCCAAGCAAAAACACCGGTAACCCTACAATGCCGGTCCAATCCCCTTCGATGTAGTCGATCATGAGCTGGCCGGGGCCATCGATTTGGAATCCACCCGAACGTCCGCGCCAGAGCCCGGTTTTTACCCACCAATCCATATCTTTCGGTGATAACTTCTTAAATCTCACAGACGAGGTTGAAATGCCTTCGTGCTTCTTTCCATGAGCGTCGATAATGCAGAGTGCCGAATGAACCTGCGACATCGCGCCGCTTTGGGCTTCCAACATTCGCCTGGCATCATCCGGATCTTTCGGCTTTTCTAGTAGTTCACCGGCATATGAAACAACCAGTGTGTCACAGCCGATCACGATCGCATCTTTATGCTGCTGTGAAATGTCCTCGGCTTTCAAGCGGGCTAAAATGACAGATCGTTCAATGGGGCTTTTTTCCGGATGGCCATCTTCATCTATGGAACTTGGAATAACCTCAAATGTCACGCCCAGACCTTCCAGCAATGTTTTTCGTTGCGGGCTGGCGGAGGCGAGGATGAGGCGAGGCATACAAATATATTACCGCACAACCTCCAACGCCCTCCGCATCTGCTCATCTCTGTCTACAGATTCAACGAGCACATCTGGCTGTACACCAACTTTATCAATATGGCGGCCAAGAGGTGTTAGCCACTCGGCAATCGTGAGTTTTAAGGCTTCACCGGACCGGAATCCGATAACTTCTTGCACTGTTCCTTTACCAAATGTTCCGATCCCGACAATCGTCGCACGCTTGTAATCCTGCAAAGCCCCAGCGACGATTTCAGATGCACTCGCCGAGCCTTTATTGACGAGAACAACCATCTTTGTGGATGCATTCACCGTTGGCTCATCCTCGGTTTTCTCGGTGGTTGTTTCGGACCTGCTCTTTACTTGCGCTACGACGGTTCCACGCGGAACAAAATTACTCATGACGATGTCAGCAGCACTGAGGAGTCCTCCACCGTTATTACGCAGATCTAACACAATGCCGCGCGGATTTTTTGTCGCGATGTCGGTGAAGACGGAACGAATCGTTTTTTTCGTGATCTCGCCAAACTGCATCAGTTGCACAACCGCGATGTCACCCTGCCAGATTACTTGAATTTCAGGAATCGAGACAGTATCTCTCACGACAGAAACATTCATCTCATTCCCCGCGCGACGAATTTTAAGATTCACCGTTGTTCCGCGCTCACCACGAATATATGACACAGCTTTATCAAGACTGAGACCCGCAAGCACGGTGCCATTTGCTTCGAGAATTTCATCACCGGTCTGGATGCCGGCTTTCTCAGCAGGTGACCCTGGAAGCGGCGCTACAATAGTAAGAATGCCACCCTTATCTTCTACGTGGGCACCGATCCCGGTAACCTCACCATTAATATGCGACTGAAAATCATCCGCTCCTTCCGGACGGAAGAATGTGCTGTACGGATCATTCAAAGAATTCACCAAGCCTTCGATAGCCTTGTACCCAGCCTCGTCGCTCTCAATCTTGTCAGCATGAAGATAGTCCCGTTTGATGAGAACCCACACAGCGTCCAAAAGTTCCTGTTGTGGCAAAGACCCTTCGGAGATTGTCAGTGGCACTCTGATCGTCCCTGCTTTGACCGGAAGCGGCTTACTTGCTGCTTGCAACAGCGAAAGAGCCTCGATACCCGTGAGCGACTGTCGCACACCGAACAATGCGGCATTCTGTGGTTGCATCCATTTCAGGACGATGGCATTAGCAACAGCCTGTATCTCTGCAGTGCCTTTCACATCTTTGAATCCAGAAACATCGGCCGTCTCATCTTTCCCCGTCAATGCAGTCAGAACAATCAACGCTTCACCACGAGTGATGGGACGAGCCAGAGGATACTGCGTGCTTACCCCAAAAACAGCTAGGGCTCCTCGTGTTTGTGCGGTGCACAGAGTTTGCTTCATACCACGTGGCACACGTGCATAAGGCAGGCGACATGAGTCAGCTTCTGGAGCCTGATCAAGTGCGATCATCGACCATGACAAAAATGACGCACGGGTAACAGTTTTACTGGAAGTATCGACAATACCAAGGACTGATTTCGCAGACACGAAACCCGGAACCAGCAAGAGAAAAATAGTAGACGCAGACAGTAGACGACGACGAAAAACCATACGCGAAGGGGTGAAGTGTTGCGTCATGCTACTCCTTCAATCCATCGAGACAAATGACTGCGCCTCGACCACTGAGCCAAATTCTTTCATATCCTCTTCGCGTTCAAACAGCATCGAAAGAAGCCAGAAACCACCGACGACGTACAAAAGCGATGGAATAAGGGTGATGCCTATATCATTGAGTACATGATCCGGTTGCATACCAAGCAGCGCGCCAACAGTATGAGGATTACCCGGTAACACGTCAGGGAGCGATACGATGAAATCAAAAACTCCGTGGATGACAATAGCGAACACAAGACCGATCGTCAGCTGCACTCGTGCGTACAGTGCTTCGGTACGAAGGTTCAACATGCGATGTAGCGCAAAAATAATCGGATGGGTGCGTCCGTTCTGAAACTGCGCACGAAGCAACGGAGAAGCAAAGAAAGCAAGTCCGAAGTAATAGCCGAGAACGCCGGTGGAAAGGATATGCACCATCATCGTCAGAACACCACGGCCGAAGACCGCACCAATCAGCGGTCCCCACTGCGGAGAGGGTGACTCTACGAGATAATTTTTGACGAAACCGACAAAGTACGTAGGGTTGACTAAGTTCTCAGCAAACGCAAAGCCGATCGCAACGATGATCGCAAGCTGGAGTGTGTCATCGATCGAACGAAAGAATTCTTTGCTACTGTGACGAAGCACCCAAAATTTACTGACTTCTTCAATGATACCGACGATCAAGTATGTGATGAGCGTCGTAAGCACAATAGAAGTCGAACCGGTTGTGCTCTTGAAAATACTATCTGAAACAAACTGCTCAGATGATCCGCTGAAACTGATAGGGACAATACGAAATAAAAAGAAATTCAGCTCGATGCCGCGCAGCATGAGCTCGTTATAAAAAAGAATCGGCGCGGTGGAAAGCATTCCCGCAAAAAATGCGAGTACCACGATGGATAGCCGTTCCTTGTGATAACTAAGAAAGAGTCGGCACCAGATGACAACGGGAATGAGAGCGATGATAGCCGCAATGGCAGTTGCAATCAGTGCGGTGCGTGTCTCGAACCGCAGCATGGCGTAGCTGACCCAGAAGAGAAACGCACCGAGGACAGTGGCTTTGATGGATGGATTCCAGGGACCGAAGAGAAACCTCCAACCGATGATGACGCATGTAACGCCAAGGGCCATCAGGAAGGGGTCTTCACCGGCCCCAAATTCGAAGAGTGAGCGCTTGAACGCAATCAGTATCCATGTGACGAGTGTGCCAAATACGAAAGCGTAGAAATACTTATATCTGTCTTTACTGCCGTGCCAGCTAAACGTATCAAACATTCCAAACCCAATGATTGCGAAGAAAACAAAAAGTGATCGGTACAAAGACGACGTTCCGATGAACGATGCAAGTGATGTATTCTTGCCGTACCGCAGAGAAAGCATGAAAAGCGATCCGGCAATCAGGACTGAGATCGCAATAGCGCCCATTTTCGGCAGATACGGTTGGCGCTTCTCGATATTCGCAATCGGCTCCTCGTCGATAGCCTTCACGTGCATGGCACCGGTCCAAATCTTAATGAGGATCACGGCAGCGCCAATGGAACCGATAGCAATGAGGATGTTGATCATTGTTGGATTAATCCATTGATTATACCACGTTTTTGGCTTGGAGAAAACATCTGATACAGTATCCGCATGCCAGCACCCTCTCTCGAGTCGTTAGTCTCCCTGTGTAAGCGCCGCGGATTTATCTTCCCTGGTTCGGAAATTTACGGCGGACTCGCTAATACGTGGGATTACGGGCCGCTGGGTCTTGCAATGAAAAACCGTATCCAATCCGCATGGTGGAGACGTTTTGTGCAGAATCGAAAAGATATGACAGGCATCGAAACCGGTATTCTCATGAACCCGAAAGTCTGGGAGGCCAGTGGTCACATTTCAAATTTTGGTGACCCACTCGTGGACTGTAAAAAATGCAACGAGCGTTTCCGTGGCGACAAACTGCTCGAAGAGAAAATCGGTGTCGAGGGCGCTGCGGTTCTGACATTGGATCAAGTCCAACCAATGCTGATCGCTGAAAAAATCCCATGTCCATCCTGTGGAAAAATAGATTGGGCCGTCGCTAAAAAATTCAATCTGATGTTTAAGACACAGCAAGGAGTAATAGAAGGTGAGGGGGCTGATATATATTTGCGTCCGGAAACCGCACAGGGTATGTTTGTGAATTTCAAGAATATCGCTCAGACAAGCCGTAAAAGACTGCCTTTCGGTATTGCACAAGTCGGAACGGTATTCAGAAATGAGATCACACCAGGTAACTTCACGTTTCGCACCCGCGAGTTCCAGCAGATGGAAATCGAGTACTTCGTAGAGCCTGGTAGCGAAGCGCCGATTTTTGAAGACTGGAAAAAAGCGATGTGGCAATGGTGCTTAGATATCGGTCTCTCGCCGGAACGCCTACGCATTCGTGAACACACCACAGAAGAGTTGTCACATTATTCTTCACGTACGCTTGATATCGAATACAAGTATCCGTGGGGCTGGGGAGAACTGTACGGACTTGCGAATCGTTCGGATTTTGATTTGTCGCAACATGCAAAATTCAGCGGACAGGATATGACCTATACCGACCCGGATGATCCAACCAAGAAATTTATTCCGTATGTGGTAGAACCGACATTTGGTCTAACGCGGACAGTTTTGGCAGTTCTGCTCGAAGCCTATGAAGAAGAAAAACTTGCTGACGATGACACGCGCACCGTGCTTCACCTCAAGCCGCTCGTGACGCCATTTGACCTCGCTATTTTGCCGCTCTCAAAGAAAGAACACCTCAGCAAGTACGCGGAAGAGTTGTATCAAAAAATTGTACAAGAAACCGATCTTGTCGTTGATTTTGACGTTACGGGCAGTATCGGCAAACGTTACCGCAGGCAAGACGAAATCGGTACACCGAAATGTGTGACTGTCGATTTTGGAACAATCGGCGAAGACGCAGCTCAGGGCGAGAAGGACACGGTGACAATTCGTGACCGTGATTCGCAAAAGCAGGAGAGACTGACGATTTCGGCGCTACTTTCAGCGCTACAACGTTCATAGGCTGATCAGAATTTGCATCGAGCCCAACAAGTAATAGTATTCGCTCATGTTCAGCGTGACTCTCAGTAACGATGGAGAATCTGAAAAAGATGACAACACTATGGAAGCGAGATCACTCAACGCTGCATTGTTGGCAAGCCAAGCATCAGAGTTTTTTGGAGATAACGATTGTGCGACGAGAAGCTTTGTCGTGATAGATCGTTCTGGAACAAAATCTGAATTTAATAAGGGTTGTTCATACCATGATTTTATACAAACTCTCGTACTGTTTAACTCTGCTGATAAACTTGCAGATATGTCGGTACATGCAGATGAAGAGTCTGCGTATGCGCACCTCCAAGAGCTCCATGCTTTGTCATCGAGCTATGATCCTACATCAAGTGCTGAACATGCTGCAGTCATCGAAAGTTTTGTTCTAAACAACATGGCACATTTGTTTTGCGGCTCCTGCGGATTGCTCCAAAATTCCGTCTATATCAGAGTACCAATGCTTGAAAAAATCAAGGTTTGTCAAAATATTTCCAAACAAAAACTCATTGCACTTCTTGTAGCCGTATCGAGGGAAAAACCCGATGCGCTTTGGGGGCTGATGGATAGTATTCCAATTGTGGAGCCATCACATGTGCCGCCTGGACAGCGACTCTGGGAAAACAGTCTCGCCGCTTGAACCAATTTTCGGTATAAAGCTCAAGCTGAAAGTGAGTTATCCCCCGACTGATCTTGTCGTTGATTTCGACATCACGAATTCCATCGGAAATCGTTACCGCAGGCAAGACGAAATCGGTACACCGAAATGTGTGACTGTCGATTTTGGAACAATTGGCGAAGACGCCGCGCAGGACGAGAAAGACACGGTGACGATTCGTGATAGAGATACTCAAAAGCAGGAACGGATGACGATCGGAGATCTTATAAAACGTCTTTAGGGCAAAATAAACAAAGGAGGTGGTTCCTCTAATTCTTCATTATGTGGATTAAACCAATATATGTCTCTTGGTTTATCATCATTTTCTTTCAATGTATGCTGAGATTGTCCTTCTGCATCTTGAAATGAGTGAGAGGGAACACTGGTGTGCTGTTTCGGCTCATTCATCACAGGTAGTGCTGGAGGTTTTTGATCTTTCATAAAATTATAAATATCGAACCCAAGTGATGGTAGAAGTGCCATTATTGCCCGTAATAACCAAGTATTTATTTTTTTTAGTCTGCGAATTTCATCCTCACGAACTGACCGAAGCTCTGTAATTGCTTGCACAGTTCTTAACAAACGAGTTACTTGATCATTTGCTTCAATTGATGATGAAGCAAGCTCACCAGCTTCTATCTTTAGATTCTCTATAGTCCGTTCTTGAACTTCGCTTCCAGCTTTTAGATCATTGATTTTCTTGGCTCTTCGCGGAATCGAGTGGGTAAATCAAAGAATCTCATTGCGGAATTTTGTCTAGCTGAAGCCTGAAAACTGGATTCCGACAGATGAAAAGTTCGTGCAGAATAACTTCATGCCCAAAACCCATGAGCTTCGCGATGCATTTCG
>CALRGQ010000038.1 GCA_943357915.1 Candidatus Peribacteria bacterium | reverse complement strand
GGTTCACCACCCACCGCATACAGCGGACTTACGTCTCCTAGCCAGAGCCGACCGCTGACAGGGCTGACGGCAAATACGACCTACAACTACCGCGTTAGATCCAGAGACGTTGCAGGGAATATCACGGTATCGGGGAATTATACGTTTGTCACCGATGTCACGGCGCCGGTAATCTCTGCTGTTGCCTCCAGCGCTATAGGGGACACTGTTGCAACCATCACGTGGACCACCAATGAGGCTTCTGATACTCGGGTGGAATATGGCCCCACAACCGCATACGGATCATCGACTACGGTCGGTGCATTGGTCACAAGTCACAGTCAAGGTCTTTCCGATCTACTTCCTAGTACCCAGTATCACTATCGTGTGAAATCTATGGATGCCGCAGGAAATCTGGCAACGAGTGCTAACCAAACGTTGACCACGACAGACACCACAGCTCCCACCTTCTCGGCCATAACCGCAAACGTAACCTCAGATTCCGCGGCAACTATCACATGGACTACGAATGAATCTTCCACGACACAAGTCGAATACGGTACGACTACCGCGTATGGTATCCCAAGCTCAATAAACTATGACTTACTCACTTCTCATAGTCAGGGAATCAGTGGGCTGGCTTCCAATACCACCTACCACTATCGTGTGAAATCTCGTGATGCCGCAGGAAATCTGGGAACGTCATCGGATGGAACATTCAGCACTGGGGATGAAACACCACCGATCATCTCGTCAGTCTTTGCCAGTAATATCAGTAGCAATGGCGCGACAATCAACTGGACGACCAATGAAGCTTCTGACACACAAGTGGAATATGGGACCACAACCGGGTACGGAACATCGACCACCCTTAACGCTTCTATGGTCACCAGCCATGTCCAAGCTGTGTCAGGACTACTCCCCACGACGTTGTATCACTACCGTGTGAAATCTCGTGATGCTGCTGGAAACCTACGAACTGGAACTGATCAGACTTTCACGACGTCGGGGGATACGACACCTCCTATTATTTCTTCCGTTGCATCCGCAACCAACGCCACCACAATTACCGCTACCATCACATGGACGACCAATGAATCGTCTACGACACAGGTGGACTACGGAACTACCACAGGATACGGATCTCAAACAACGCTTGACTCAGCTCTGGTGACCAGTCATAGCCAGGTCATTGCCGGGTTGAGCCCGAATGTGCAATATCACTACCGCGTCCGCTCCAAAGATGCGTCAGATAATGAAGCTGTATCGACGAACGGTACGTTCACGATTGTGGATACCACACCTCCAGTAATCACCGCTGGACCGACGGTTCCGGCTGTCACTGCTACCACCGTAACCGTGGAATGGACAACGGACAAAGCTTCGAATACACAGATCGAATATGGCCCCACCATCACGTACGACGCCGTTGTCGTGGATGCGGCGTTTGTCACAAATCATAGCTATGTCATTCCAAATCTACTGCCCAATGTCACCTACCAGTACCGCGTGAGATCTCGTGATGCCGCCGGAAACTTTATCTATTCCGGAAACAGCAGCTTCACCACCGACGGTACGGCACCGGTCATCAGTGCGGTGACGTCCACAGCAATTACAGACACCTCAGCCACGATCACCTGGAGCACGAACGAAGCATCAACATCGCAGATTGAGTTTGGTCTGACAACTTCCTACGGATCATCGACAACCAACGATACGACAAAAATCACTTCCCACTCACAAGACCTAACGACGCTCACACCAAACACTCTCTATCATTACCGCGTTCTCTCCACTGATGCGGCACAGAACCAAGCAGTGTCAGCAGATAATGTCTTCACGACAAATCCGTAAACCCTGACGTACTCTCATCCAGCTGGTGGAGACACACGGGGCTGGATGTCTTTTGACCCACGAGGTAGCACACGGAGAAGAGGTCGTAATTCAAGGGGAGGGCATCCGCATGCGATAAGTTTCCGATTGATCCATAATTTTGCGGAAGACTGTTCCCACAGATCACGCAGTTTTTTTGGTATCAGAAAGCCAAAACCGAGCATCTCAAGTCCGATAAACCCAAGCCACGCTCCAGGCGTGAGTGGAGTCACGAGTGCGAAAAGACCAAAAATGACGAGAAAAATGCCAATGACAATACGGAGGACACGCAACATTCAGCTAGAATTGTAGCGTACCTCTGGTAATTCCTCTCTTTATTCCTTTTGAACTTTTGACTGCGCCTCCCCGATCTTCCAGAGAAACTCAAAAATTCCTGAAAGCGTCTTGTGAAGTCCGGGGGAGTCAAGAATAGCGGCAAAAGTGTCGCGACCCTCAAACGAAAGAAATGCGATTTTGCTGACATCGAAGAGGAGGAGCTCTACGGCAGTCTGAGCGGCATCAATATCCAGAAGCCGGTGCTCTCCGAAATTTTTCGCATCGTGCTTCTGTACTGATTCATTAGCTGTACTCCGAGGCACGACAAACCGAACCGGAATCCCCGTTCGCCTCCGCAGAGGCACGACACTTGTGCGAATAAATGAGAAAATCTCCCGCGGCATGCGTTCGTAATCCGTAAAGCCCATGGTCGGCGCGAGTGATCCACCGAATTCCAAGAGGACTTTCTTCACTCCATCGATGCCGTCATAGAGACGAAGACGTGGTTTGACGGGTGCCGCATACGCAAGGGAAAGAAGTTCGGGCAGCGCATCCTCGACAAGTCTGGCCGCCCTCTTGCACCTATCTACAAGAACCCGAGGAGGAAGCGCCGACACATAGAGAGTTCCCTTCCTCTTCGAGAACGACACAAGTCCATTCTGTTTCATCTCTTCAAGCAAGCTATATACCGTCGTCCGCTTCAGGTGCGACCTTTCTGCAAGCCTGCCAATAGGTGCTTCACCAAGTTCCAACGCTGAGAGATATACGGCCGTCTGTTTCTCAGAAAAGCCATTTTCACGGAGGATATCTTCAATCATATACCTAATTATAGCAGGTATTGTCGAAAATTTCGACATCTGATTTTGCTTTACTGTAAGGCAAAAGTAGGCCTCTCTCATGTAAGAGCATATACAAATAGTGACATATATTTTATAATAAATCACTATTTTATCCCCAAATTCTACTATGAAAAAAACGAATGCACCAAAATTGGATGATAGTAGTGCTATTGGTGGGGAGATTGATCCTAAATCTGTGGCAACAGCAATACATGAGATGCGGCAATATTGGAAAAATCATGGAAATCAAACTGAAAGTTTTCAGGAAAGTTATGCAGCTCACATTCTTGAATTGGAAACATTGATACAACAGAAATCAATGTTAGTTGATCAAGAGATTGAGAGCTGGAAGATAGAGCTGATGGACTATGCTATTTGTTTACTTATTCAAATTCAGTATACAAATCCTGAATCGGAAGCTTTTCGATCAAATATGTCAGTAATACTGACGGAGGCAGGTCTCACACTTGATATGGCAGATAGAGTTTGTGAACGAAAGAAAATGCCAAACGGAGATATTAGCACAATAAGCCCAATATTTGTGCAATGTTTCGTAGCTGACATCCGAGAAAGGATAAAGCAAGTTATCGATAATCCAAGCTCTACATTCTCAATCAATCCGACAACAATTAAACTAGCTTTTGAAGATGTAAGTTCAACATTGTCTGCCCTTGATTCTTCGAACGATTTAAACGAATGGAGCCCAGACAACGACCTCAATGATGAATAGTTCACTTACTTCCACCCCTTCACTTTGAGAGCCTCTTTTGCCGCATCCTGTTCAGCTTTTTGCTTGGTTCCGCCTTTGCCAGTCGCAATTTTTTCTTCTCCGATCGAGACGGCGCAGGTGAACTGTTTTTTGTGATCCGGACCTGATTCATCGACGGTTTCATATGTTGGAGTGATGCCGGTTTTCTCCTGCGCAATTTCTTGGAAGCGGCTCTTCTCATCTTTATGTTTTCCTTTCGCAATAAGCTGTTTCAGATGCGTCAAAATAAACGTGTGAATAAACTTATGTGATTCTACTAATCCTTGGTCCAGATACAGAGCACCGATGAATGCCTCAAGAGCATTAGCGAGTGTTGATTCTTTCATGCGGCCACCGCTGGCTTCCTCACCTCGACTCAGAAACAAGTAGTCTCCAAGTTTCAGTTCTTTGGCAATTTCATAGAGATGATTGCCTTGCACAAGAGCAGACCTCCAACTCGTGAGTTCACCCTCGGGCCTATCTGTGAGTTGATACAAATATTCAGTCGTCACAAGTTGCAATACGGCATCACCAAGAAACTCCAGGCGTTCATTATGGCCATTTTTGGCACGCTCCTGAATGGCGCTACGATGTGTCAGCGCCATGTACAGAAGATCTTTATTTTTAAACCGAACTCCGGTGGTCTGCTCAAGGCCGGTGAGGGAGGTAGGGTTGGACAAAAGGTTAGGTAAGAAAGGTAGGGTGGGTAGGTTTGGTAGGAAAAACTACTCACATGCACAACGATTATACCTATTTTCCTTACCCCTCCTACCATTCTTACCTTTCTTACCCTTTCCTATGTGCCAGCGCATTCAATACGCCATTGACGAATTTTGCAGATTCTTCGGTCCCATATTCTTTTGCAATTTCGATCGCCTCATTCATGACCACCGCCGGAGGAACATCCGCAGCGTGTAATAACTCATAGGCTCCGATGAGCAAGATGCAACGCGTAATGCTATCCATACGTTCAAGCGGCCACTGCGGTGCATATGACTGAATAGCTTTCTGAATAACATCCAGATCGGCAATGACACCGGTAACTAATGTGCGACTAAAATCAGTATCAACCTGAGAATCACCGCCATGTTCTGCAAAATTACGAATGAGAGATGCATCCGCATCCGATTGGCGTGCTTGAACCTCAAACACCGTCTGCATGGCACACACCCGAGCGAGACGACGACGTGAAGGCATAAGGCGAGTGAAATAAGTCAGTAAGTCATAAGTCACAAGTTATACAACCGTATTTTTCACTTCAATACTTATGACTTATGACTTGTGACTTGTGACTAATTTAGGCTTTGATTCTCGTGATCTTCTTGAGAGCCTTGCCGCTCTTATTTTTTGCCGGAGCGGGACCTGCAAAAGGAGATGATGCGAAATTCGTCAGCCTTTTCACTTCACGCTTGAGGTACGCGGAGTGCCTCCGACGTCCTCGGTCCTTACTTAAGCGCTTCTTCGGTGTAGGTTTCTTCGACATGAAAACAGGGGAAATGAGACTCTGCTATAAGAGCCACGGCATTCTCGGGTATTTGGTTGCTCTTGTCAACGCAGGAAGAATCCTGCTCCTACGAAGAATCCTGCTCCTGTGTGGATATGGGCTAATTCCGCCTGCCACCGCTGGCCGTCATGAAGCGCAGAATGAACAAAAACAAGTTAAAGATGTCCAAATACAGTGCGATTGCCAAAAGAAACGGTGAATCAAGATCTGATCTCTGTTGCACGCGTTGAATATCGACAGCTAAGAAAAGTGAAAAAACAATAATGCCAATACCGGAAACGACCATATCAATCCCCTGTCCGCGAAGCGACGGAAAGAACATTTGGAGCAGTGCGAAGACGATGAGACCAATCAGAGCCTGTAACAGAAAACGGCCAAAAACGCCTCCAAGATTCGTACGAGTCATACTTGCAAGAACGGCTGACGAAAGTGTCATGAGACTTGTAGCGATGAGTGCATTCATGAGGATCGCTGCGCCGTTTGCGTAACCGTAAAGCACACTGATGATCACCGGCGTCAGCGTGAGACCGGACAAAAATGGAAATGCGGCGAAGAGGACGTAATTAAGCGGCGAGGAACGCGTCCATGACGGCGCTGTCCAGACGATCGCAAGTTCAAGCATGAAGAGCAGCATGATCCAACCTGATGTCATGAAAGGCAGTGCCACAGTCGCGCCAACGGCACAACCTAGTAACGTGAACAACATGGCCAAAAAAAGTAGCCCGTAGACAGACGCAATGCTTGCTGTCCGAGCCGGAGCAGACGAGACATCGATAATAGGCATAAAACGTGGATTCATGGCTTCATGGTACGGATTTTCGTGTTTCTCGCAAGTTGTCCAAAGTGCCTATCTGTGCTACAATAGATAGATTTATGCGCTTCAACAAACGTCTGTTCACGGCATCAGTTCCTGCGGCAGTGCTCCTGCTGGCACCGACGACGTGTTTTGCAGGTGACGGAGCCGACTACTTGGCAAATTTACTGTTACCTTTTCTGCTCAACGAGGTCATGATCGCATTCTGGGGCATCTCGGCTGCAGCAGTCTTCTACTACGCTGTCCGCATGGTAATGGAAGCACACAAAGATGAAGCTGGAAAAGATCTCACAAACTCGTTTATCTACGCACTCACTGGGTTTGCGATCATCGCCTGTGCCGGCGCATTCGCAGCTGCTTTTGGTGTTGGAACCTTGAGCCCTGATGCAGTGACAGACGTGAACCCCATGACACTGAACGTCGGGATTCTCAGTGTCGCTAACTTCATCATCAAGACGTCAGCAGGAGTCTTCGTTCTCATCATCGTGCTTTCGGGACTGCGTATGATCGCCTCACAAGGTGAATCTGCCAACTTTGATAAAGCACGAAAATTGGTTGTCGCCAATTGTGTCGGCGTTGTGCTCATGCTCACGTCGTATTTCATCATTCATGCCGTTGCCGATGTCGACTCAGTACTGCTCATCAATCAAATGCGCGGCATGGCACTCTATCTCCTCACACTCATTGGATTCATCTGCGTCGCTGCACTCATTGTGGCCGGAGTTCTGCTCATTGTGTCTATCGAGGAATCTTTGAAAGATCGCGCAAAGCGGATCGTCATCGGAACACTGATTTCGCTCCTCATTGTCATAGCGTGCTATACGCTTATCATCATTTTCATTCCACAGTGATACCGTAACATTTTTCTATGCATATCGTGAAGCAATACCAGCGGCTGATGGTTCTCTCGCTCTGCATGACACTGCCTCAAACCGTGAACGCTGTAGGAGGTATTGATATTCAGAATGGCTTCCTGTCGCTGATTACCGCATTCTGGCCACTGTGGATTACAGCGGCAATACTCGTACTCGTGATCGCCGGTTTTACGCTCATGACCTCACAGGACGAAAACAGTTTACAGAAAGCCAAAACAACACTCATTTCGGTACTCATCGGAGGAATTCTGACAACCATTATCTGGGTCAATCCGCTGGGATCTGGTGGGCCATTAGGATTCATTGGAATCGTTTACAATGGTATGGCGGGGTCAAGCATTATCAACACCGGCGATGCGATTGGATTTCAAGTCATTGGTATCGCCGAATGGCTTTCTGCAATGGCAGTGATGCTCGGTATTCTGTTCATCATCGTTGCAGTGCTTCGTGCTGTTGCGAGCCTGGGCGACGAAGCTGCGTACACAGCAGCAAGGTACTCTCTGCTTCATGTCATCATCGGTGTTGTGCTCATCGCCGGTACGTACCTAATACAGCTCGCTCTCTTCGGTTCAGAGACCGGGCCGGGAGTAGTAGTGTCTGGAGACCTGAGCATTGAGCCAAACCCGCTGCTCGGCCTCATCGCAGCGCAGTTAGTGATCATTCTGCATGTCATCACATTCATCGCGGTCGCTATCCTCATTTATGCCGGCCTACGTATGATCATTAGCTTCGGTCGAGAGGAAGATTTTACGGCCGCCAAATCATTAGCGCTTCGTGTTATTGTTGGCCTTTTGGTTCTTATCGTCAGTTACTCACTCGTGTGGATCGTCGCGACAATTTTCACCTGACAATTCTCGCTATCGCATCAAGTGCCTGACGGGTTTCATGAACATTGTGCGTACGAATCAAGGCAGCGCCGTTCAATGACGCTATGCAATTCGCAGCAATCGTCGCTGGTAATCTTTCAGAAGCCGGAAGGGCAGAAGTACCAGCCAAAAAAGATTTTCGTGACGGACTGACAAGCACAGGACCAAGAGACGTGAGCTCAGACAGTCTCATCAGGATTTCCCACGAGTAGGCGGGATCTGAGGAGATAAAGTGACCAAGACCAGGATCAAGAAGAATCTGATCAATACCGAATTTTCTCGCTGCTGCCATCCGAACAGCCAAAAACTCTTTGATCGTTTTTATCACATCGTCATATCGAATATCCTGAATCGTTGTACGGGGAGAATCGTCTTTTGCGTACATCAACACAACAGGACAGCCAGCATCTGCGATCACCCCAAACATCCGCTCATCCCCTCTTCCAGCCGTAATATCATTGATCATATCCGCACCTGCAGCCAGTGCTTCACGCGCGACATCCGCTTTATAGGTATCAACGGAAATCCAGACATCAGGAAATTTTTTACGTAGCAGTGTAACCGCAGGTACCACCCGTGCGAGTTCGTCACCAACCGAAACATCACTGGATGCAGAACCAGTAGACTCTCCGCCGATTTCCAGAATGTCCGCCCCATCATGAATGTACTTCTCTGCAAGTGTCAGAATAGCATCTGACGTTTCTGCACGGCTGCCCGGAATATAAGAGTCCGGCGTTGTATTCATCACTCCCACGATGCCTGTGCGATGCAAAAGCGTCAGTGTGCGGCCTTTTGATCTGAGTTCCATGACAGGAGCATGAAGAATGCTTTGCCCCGATGCAACCAAAGAACGTGCTATCATAACCGTATGTGGCCTTTTTCAAAGCGAAAGGATAAGCCAAAACGGCATGCGATGGTGCGACGTGCGGTCGTAGGCTTTATTATCGGAGGAGCTATCAGCTCTATCGTGGGTAACCATGTCCTCAAAGAACGTCGCAAGCAACATCTAGGAGAAGATAAGGCAGAATGAAAGTGGTAAAAAATAGAGACGCGCGCTCCGCTCGTCTCTACTCTGAATTCTTTACTTTCCTGGATTTAAACCATGATTGCTTTTTCCACTGCCGCAATCGTCTCTTTCAGCTTACCGTGCGGATTTTTGATCTGTACGTGTGTTTTTTCTGCGATCTTCAGTTCCTCGCGCATACTTTCAAGTCTGCGGTCCAGTTCTTCCTGTGGCATCGGTGCACGCTTCTGAATCTGCGCGATGAGCTGTTCTGCGCTTTCCGGAAGAATAAAAATAGTCTGGAGAGGATACGAACCACCCAGGCCGAAATCATGATGGTTCTGGATACTGGTAAAACCCTGAGCGTCCACTTCCCGGATGACTGTTTTGCCCTGTCTGATGTACGGAACTATTTCTTGGAGCAGCGTTCCGTAGCGCGCGCCTTTATGAACCTGAGCCCACTCCAGAAATTTTCCTTCGTTCAACCACTGTGTGAAATCAGTCTCAGAAACAAAATGATACAAATCGTCGCCTTCACCTTCCCGCCGAGCGCGTGTCGTCGCTGACTTTGGGAACACAAATTCAGGATGCAGAGCACGGAGTGACTTCAGTATCACGCTCTTCCCCACTCCGCTCGGACCAATGATGAGAACCAGTTTTCCTGTGTGTTGCATGGGCGCATGGTAGAGGAAACACAGGAAAGGCAGAAGCGTGAGCATTGCCCAAACACCTACTTTTGTGCTATACTGGTCGGATTGCTCTTTCACATTCTCGCTACACCTTAACAGGGGCTTTAGCCGCAGGGAGAGCGATGGGATCCATCCAAGGGATGCCTTGATGATTCCATCTCCCTCCCTGCTCTTTGGACCCCTGCATGAACGAAGTGCAGCCGAAAGGATGCCGCTTCGTTCATGCACTCGACCAAAGGGTTCCCTCTTCCAAACTTGAGGAGGGATTCTCCACACCAAACACAAACACATGGCCCGCTTCGAGCCTTACCGAAGCCTCGATTCCCGAAGCATCGGGATACCACACAAACACACACGGCGGTTCGATCCGCTTTAAAAATCGATTCGAGGTGTAGGGAGTTCCGTGCGCCTGGTCGACGCCGGAAACGTCCTCAACCGAAAGGTTGAGAACGGTAACGGGCAGCCGGTTTTGGATCCTTGAAGAAAAAAACTCAGGGATTCAGCACCGGTTGCCCGTTTTTTTTATTGTGTTCGAGATCCCACAAAAACTGGTCAGCACTAAGAGCCGGAACAAATGTCCTACCCCTGACCTTACCCTGCGTAAACTCAGCGAGAAGAATCGGAACAATGTATGTCGGAAATTCGCCGTCACCAGGAAGCAAAACATATGACGGTGTGAGCGACGTATAGACGACATCAGTTTTCGTGCCCTTCAGATCATTCGTAAGAGATAGAAGGCCGCCACTTGCAAGGCTTGTGAATACTTCTTCTTTCGTCGCCCGAGGGTAAGCCGATTTCGACATGGTGTCAGGATTGAGTAACGTCACGGTCATACTCAGCGCCGTACGCGAGAGTCTGCCAACCTGCACTTCCAGGGCTGCAAGTGGCTGTGTGTTCGTATCAAGAAGCGGAAGATTTTTAAACATCATTGGCCAGACGACGTACGTTTTGAGGGCACCCCCCGCTTCCGTACCACGTTCGGTAATACGCGGATCACCAAAAGGAGCAGGATCAATACCGAGTGACATAGCGAATGCACGAGCCAAGACGATCGTATCTGCATCAGATGCCGGGCCCTCCGGTGACAGACCAAACGAACCCAAGCGGCGGACGGTCAGAACCCGTTTGTGAATATCGAGCGCAATATCCAACGTACGATCAGCCGTACGCCAGCGCTGAAGTGTGGGAAGCAGCTGTAGTTCTTGCCAACGGAGCGTCACGCCGATGCGGTCAAACATGCGCTGTACTTCGGAATCATCAAGAGGAATACCTTGGTCACGAAAAAGGAGCATCGCGGCCCCGGTGGGTGGTGTCAGCGTCTCTGGAACGATGTAGGAGCTCACCGGAAGTAGTGCGTATGTTCCGGATGATTTTTGAGTCTTGCGTGCAAATCCGCGCTGCACCTGGCCGTACGACAGAGGTCTAAGCAAGAGTGGCTCTTCTTCGTGACGAGGGTTAAAAATTCCGCGCTCTGGTTCACGAGGAATATTCCGAGTGATCAGAAAAAAAACGTTGGCCGCGACGGAGAGCAGAAACAAAAAAGTAACTACGGACAGCACTGTCCGTTTATAGAAGCCTGCGCGGTCTTGGCTACTCAACTGAATCACGAGAACGGTAGGGAACGACGTAATCTTTACGACGCTGATAGAGTGTAATCTGTTCAGCAATGTGTCCAACGAGCTGGTCTGCCTTTGGCATGTAACGGAGAACAATTTCAGGTCCGTGCCCCTCCTTCAATGCAAAACGAATCATGCCAAACCCAAACACATTTAGCCACTGCGTTTCGGATACCACGTCACCCAGATTTTCCAGACTGATCGGTGTAATTGATTTTCGAAAGAGTGACATCTGGTCAACAATAATGAGCTTGTCAGTCGTCAGAAGGATGAAGTCATATTTCCAGTCGATATATGCTTCGATAAGTCCGAAGAACACGAAAAAAACAAACCCCAAACCGAAGATCAAAAAAGCTAATCCCAGTGACAACAGTCCAATGCTGTACGCATAGCTACATCCGACCACAAGACACGCCAAAAAAAACATTTCCCACACAATATGCCACAGAAAAGAGAAGACGTGCGGATGCGCGGTAAAAATTTCAGTTTCGCCATGTGCAAGGAAATGTTCCTTGACGCGTCCTAGATTTGTCTCGAGTGCAAATATCTGCATGCATCTTATTATACTATACTTATCCTATGCACCTCCGTCGTTTCATCATTGTCACTATCCCCCTCTTCTTTGCCGGTACCGGCATCGCTCTCGCCGCTTTTAGCGATACCTCGTCATCTATCTACGCAGAAGCGATTGCAGGGCTTAGCCAACGAGGCATCATAGAAGGTTACAGTGATGGAACATTCCGCCCACAGACAAGTATTAATCGTGCAGAATTCTTAAAAATCCTCATGGAAAGCCGCTTCCCTGGCAAAAACCCCTCGGATCTCCGGTGTTTTACGGACCAAGATATCCAAACGCCTCAGTGGTACGCCCGCACGACCTGCGCCGCCAAAGAACTGGGAATTGTGCAGGGATACCCCGACGGCACGTTCCGCCCCGAACGCACCGTCCAGCTGGATGAAGCACTGAAGATGGCTTTCCTGACATTTGGCATTACCCCGGACATCACCGTTGGGCAGTGGTATGAACCATATCTCCGCGCAGCACGAGCACGCAACATACTGGTCTCACTGCTGACGAGCCCCGCACACAAACTAACCCGCGGTGAAATGGCAAAGATCACGTACATGCTTGTGCTCGACACTGAAGACAGCAGCAATACTCCGAATGCGCCTGTATGCGGTAACGGTGTCACCGAGCAGCCTGAGCAATGTGACGACGGTAACGTGCTAGATTCCGATGGCTGCAGTTCGATCTGCATTCTCGTTTCCGAACCCATCCGTCGCGCGATTCTTCAGATTGATCAGCAAACAACGGGTACGCTAACAACCGTAGCAAAAGGCCAAAAAGGCGTGACGCTTCTCAAATTCAATGCTGTCTCTGGGCGTCAGGACTCAACGCTGACAAGTCTCGTCTTTGAGCCATCCGCTGGCTCACTGTTATACGGTCAGAATTATGCACTCATGATGGACCGCGACGGTGACGGTATCTTTGACTCGACGGTGCAAGCGACAGGAAAAGTGCAGGCAGGTCGGCTGATCTTTGATGCGATGCTCGGTGGCGGCGTGCATCTTTCAGAAGGACTAACAGTACCTTTTCTCGTCAAAGCTGATCTGGTGTCTTCGTACGGCCCGGTGAGTATCGGACTCCGTTTCATGACCTCGCTTCCGGATTACGTAGAAGCACAGGGAAAAGATGACGGATTAGTGCTGGAGGGAATCGAAACAAATAATACCTGTACGGGCAACTGCTTCATCCGAGTCAACACCGCAGGCAGTACGGATATCAACGTCGCCGACCGCGGAAACCTGTTCATCACCGAAGACTCACAATCTGTGCGCAGCCATATTCTGGTTGGCTCTACGGTTAGTGACGCGTTGCTTCGACTCCGTCTTCGTTCCGAGGGCGAGCCTGTGGACCTCAAAACCATTCGCATCGATGGTGTGGTGTCCAGTGTGGATGCTCTTCTGCTCTATAAATTACTTCCAGGACAAGCTCTGAATACCGGCACGATGACGCCGTTTGCACAGGCGAGTAATGGCCAATGCACGGATCAGCCTGCCACCCGTCTGTGTGCCGTACTGCCGTACGGAACACTTGTGATAACACCAGACCAAGAAACGGTTATTGCTGTTGTTGCTCGCATGAAAAGTGACCAACAAGGTGGCGTGAGCGGTCAGAGTATGACACTGACAATCGCCGGCAATACGGATACAGTCGGACGCGCTTTTGAAGCGTTTGGCGTCGGGTCTACACAATCGCTGACGCAGAATGACGGTAACAGTATCGCAGGTGGAGAAATCTTCGTCGGTGTGTCCTCCCCTGTTCCAAACTCCGCCATCACGGGAAAAACTCATGACACTGCCTTTGCGAGTATTGCATCTATCATCAATGATGGTCCGGCTACCGAAAGTTTTATTCCATCAGGATTTACCTCGTTTGCTTCTTTTACATTCTCAGCACAGCCTCATATGAATCTGCAATCCGGCTACAACGATGTCGTGTTTCAGACATTGTTTTTTCATGTCACCGCTCAGAATGTGCAGCTTGATCCTCTCAGTTTCAAACTCTCAACAAAAAATAATCCTGAAGCGCAGATGTCCTGTTCTGCTAGTGCCAGTACCGGAAGTTTCGATGTCAGCTGTACAGGTATTCAAAACAGCTCCGTACAAAGCCGTCTCGGACAGGGTGAAAATATAACGTACCGACTCTCGGCCAACGTCACAAATACGCAAGTCTCACAGGGCACAAGTCTTCTGCATGTGTCACTCCCCGTCCTCGGCACTCGCAGTCAGACAAACTCCGTGCAGTGGTCTGACCAGAACTCAGTCTTCACGTGGGTTGATATTCCTGAGACGAGCGTTAGTGGGACGGTGTATCGGAATTAACACCTGAATGTACTGCGGTCAGTCTTGCCATGGCGCAGACAGAGGTTCGATTCCCCTTACCTACTCCAAGTTGACAGAAGCTAAAATAGTATGTAAAATACATTACATGAGTGATACCCGCGTTTACCCCTCAAGTGCACCACTGAGGTTCGGAGAAGTAGAAGGTAAAAACATACGATTTGCGACCATAATCTCATGAGGAGTGTTCCAGTCCAAGCATTTTCTTGGAGTGTGATTTAACCAGTGTTCGATCTTTGCAATATCT
>CALRGQ010000037.1 GCA_943357915.1 Candidatus Peribacteria bacterium | reverse complement strand
AAGAAGCGAATGAAGCAAACGCCCGATTTGCCGACATTCAATCAAGTTTGGTTCAGATCAGCCAGGAACTAAAACAGGCATCACTCAAAAAATTGGAGCAGGAAGTAACGCCGCTACAGACCGAGCGAAAAGAACAGCAAGATCAGCATTCTGCGCTCGAAAGAAAAGATGAAGCCATGCGACTGATACAGGTAGCAGCTGAGAAAACATTTCAGACCGCAATCGCTGGCAAAAATACGGACAAGAAGCTCTATCAGAAAATTGAATCGAAGAATCTTCGACGTCAGCATGCATCGGAGGAGATCGTGATGTTAGAATCTCAGAAAACGCTGAGCGGTAGTGAAGTACAGGCTGCCAAAATTACTGCTTTGGAAGCGGAGATTCAGTTGATTGATGATGTTCTCGCGTACATGAAGAATGGTATTCCCGCTGATCTTGCAGAGTCCTATATTCTTGCCAGACGCCGAGCTGATGATGCCACGGAATCACGGAGGATTCTTCAGAAGAAGATTGCTGACAGTGATTTGAAACTCGGTGAGCTCAAAAAAATGATTGTGACAAAAAATGCAGAGTCCGAGGCTGCACAGAAACAATACGAACTGAATATGGACATGCCGTCGTTCTTTGTGTGGCCGGTCAACGGAAGAATCACGGCCGGGTATTTGGATTCAGCGTATGTGAAAGTGTTTGGTGTGCCACATCGGGCGGTGGATATTGCTGTACCGCAGGCAACTCCGGTCCGGTCAGTCTCGGATGGCGTGGTCTTTGCGGTGAAAGATGGCGGGGCCACTGGTTACAGCTATATTTTGATCGGCCATCGCAATGGCTATGCATCGCTCTACGGACACGTTTCCTCGTCATTCGTTCGGTCTGGTGACATGGTGAATGCGGGACAGGTGATCGCACTGTCGGGAGGAAGACCTGGGACACACGGAGCGGGTCATATGACAACCGGCGCACATCTGCATCTTGAAATCACGAAGAATGGCGCACACGTGGATCCGTTGACTGTGTTATCGGCGCGTTAGCGTGCTCCCTCTAGCACCACGACAAACTCACCTTTTACTGTGAGAGTTTTGATCACGCCTGCGAGTTCACTGATCGTTGTGTTTATTACTTGTTCATACATCTTCGTGAGTTCACGGCAGATGACGATTTTTCGTTCGGGCTGCTCAGCAAAGATGCTTGAAAATTCGGACAGAGTTTTTTCGATGCGGTGCGGAGATTCATAAAAGACAATCGTTTTTTCTTCAGTTTTCAGTGACTGCAACAGCGTCTGTCGTCCTTTCTTCACCGGCAAAAATCCAAGATAACTAAACTGGTTGATCGGAAGACCGGAAAGGCTGAGGGCAGCCAAGAAAGCCGATGCACCCGGGATCACTTCCATCGCTTGGCCAGCTTCACGAACACTCGATACGACGATGTACCCAGGATCGGAAATCCCCGGTGTTCCAGCATCAGAAACCAGACACAGATGTTCGCCTTTTTTCAGCCTTTGGATGATGTACTCCGCCTTGCTGTTATCCGTGTAACCGTGAAAAGAAATGAATTCTTTCTTTGGTAATCCTAAAAGTTTCAGCAGTTGCCCCGTGACGCGCGTGTCTTCACAAATAATTGCCGTGCATTTCTCCAGCGTCTCTTTTGCACGGACAGTAATGTCGCCGAGGTTGCCTATAGGAGTTGAAATTATTGAGAGCATCACAAGGATTCTACATGCCTAGGAGCATCCACAGAACTAGCAATATCACCGGCTGATGCACAAAGTAGATCCATAGTGATTTTCGTCCAATCCACAGAATCCAGCGTGGCCACCGGATACTATCAAGTACTGAAAGAGCTTTGTGGCGCTCCGGAATATAGAAAACATCACCAAGGCCCATCCCGATGAGCACCGGCCCGAGCCAGGGTAGTAGCGGATAATAATCAACGGACATGAAGTTTTTGGTCATGATGCCGAATGGCAAGAGTAGGGGAGTCGTGACGCTGTGTGCCGGCAGGGTGAACGCTGCCAGAATGATCAGAATGCCTAGGAGCAGGTTCCAGCGTTTCAGTGGCCGCAAAATGTACTGAATCAGCGTTGAAACTGCGACCAGGTGCAGAATGCCAAAGATGACGAATGTCTGTGGATCAATGAGCCACGTCACAGCACTCACGATCATGGCACCTGCAAATATCACGAGTGCGCGCTGAGCGTATTTTCGTAGCCTCGCTTTTTCTGCAGTCCGTTCCCACGAAATCACGAAACAGATGCCGATCAGGATCAGAAAAACAGTAGCGATGCTGTGCGCTAGAGCAGCGGGTACATCGGTTGTGATCGGTATATCGAAGCCATAATAGAAGGAGAGATCAAAACAGAGGTGATACGTGATCATCGCAAGTACCGCGAGGCCGCGGAGGAGATCCAGTTCCGGATAACGACGGTTTGTCATCAACATGAGATCATTCTAGCCCGATACCTCTAAGGGGGCTTCCTTTTTAGGTCGGTTCGGGTATCCTCTCCTGGCTACTTTCACGTGCATTTCCTATGGCGAAAACCCCCGCCCCAAACGACGACCAGCAGCAAGCACCGCTGGACACCAAAAATATCGGCCACATCAACCTTCGGCCGATCGTGACTGAAATGGAGGAGAGTTACTTGAACTATGCGATGAGCGTCATTGTGTCACGTGCGCTTCCTGATGCCAGAGATGGCCTGAAGCCCGTGCATCGCCGCATTTTGTACACGATGCATGAAATGGGACTGCGGTCCTCGGCCAAGTTCCGCAAATGTGCAGCCGTGGTAGGAGACGTCATGGGTAAATATCATCCGCATGGTGATTCAGCCATTTACGAGGCATTGGTCCGTATGGCTCAGAATTTTGCGATGCGCTATCCGCTCATTTATGGCCAGGGAAACTTTGGTTCTATCGATGGTGATAACGCTGCAGCCATGCGTTATACCGAGGCTAAGATGCAGACCGTCGCAGATGAGCTTTTGCAGGACATCGAGAAAAATACGGTCGAATTCCGCCCGAACTACGACGGCACCAGAAAAGAGCCTTCCGTATTGCCCTCCAAACTCCCGAACTTGCTCCTTAATGGAACTGTCGGTATCGCCGTTGGTATGGCGACGAATATTCCGCCACATAACCTCCGGGAACTCACAACGGCGATTTTGCATCTCACAGAGCACCCAAATGCCACGGTCGAAGATCTTTTGGAATTTGTTCAAGGTCCGGATTTCCCGACAGCTGGCTACGTGTATGACAAAGAAGCGCTCAAGCAGGCGTATCTCACCGGTCGTGGCTCTGTGATCTGTCGTGGCAAGGCTGACATTGAGGAAGTCGGTAACCGGTACATCATTCGTATTTCAGAGCTTCCGTATCAGGTGAACAAATCAGTGCTGATCACGCGCGTTGCAGAACTTGTGACTGACAAAATCATTCAAGGCATTTCTGATATCCGTGATGAATCAGACCGTGAGGGAATTCGTGTCATCATCGAACTCAAAAAAGACAGTTACCCTCAGAAAATCCTGAACCAGCTGTATAAGCATACTGATCTACAGACCAGCTTTGGCTATAACTGCATCGCGCTTGCGGACGGTCTGCAGCCAAAACTCCTGAATCTGCAGGAATTCCTCTCGATCTTCATCGATCACCGCCGCACGATGATCACACGCCGCGTGACGTTTGATCGTGACCGAGCGAAAGAGCGCGCTCACATCTTGGAAGGACTCACGATTGCTCTCGATAACATCGATGCTGTGATCAAGACGATCCGTTCGAGTGAGACGCAAGACGAAGCCAGAGCCAGCCTTATCAAAAAATTCAAACTGTCTGAGATTCAAGCTAATGCCATTCTTGAAATGCAGCTTCGGCGCTTGGCTGGGCTAGAGCGTAAGAAGATCGAAGACGAACTCAAGGCAACGCTGGCGTTCATCAAAGAATGTGAAGCGATTTTGAAAGACAAGAAACGTGTTGATGCAATCATGATTGGTGAGCTGAATGAACTGACCAAGAAATATGGCGATGACCGACGTACTGTTGTTGTCACACATGCAGTCGGTGAATTCTCAGCGAAAGATACGATTCCAAATGCTCCGATGATGGTGGCTCTCACGACGCATGGCTATGTGAAGCGCTTAAGCCCGGCTCAGTTCCGCGCTCAGAACCGTGGCGGTAAGGGCATCAAAGGTATGACGACCAAAGAAGAGGATGAAATTATGAGCATTGTCAGTGCCATGAACCATGATGACATGTTGTTCTTCACCAATACTGGCCGCGTGTTCAAGCTCCCCGTGTACGAGCTTCCTCAGGCTAGCCGCACGGCCAAAGGTCAGGCGATCGTGAATTTGTTGCAGCTACAACCCGGTGAAAAAGTGGCTGCCGTCCTGAAGGCCAAACTTGAGGGTAAGAATCATCTCTTCATGACGACGATCAAAGGCACGGTGAAGCGCACGGAGCTTTCAGAATTTGAAAATATTCGTCGCTCGGGTCTGATTGCCCAGAAAGTGAACGATGGCGATGAGCTCAAGTGGGTGGTTGCGACATCGGGCAAAGACGAGCTCTTTATTCTCACAAAGAAAGGCAAGTCGATTCGTTTCATCGAGACTGAAGTGCGCGCCATGGGTCGTGCTGCTGCTGGTGTACGCGGTATCAAGATCGGCGCCGGAGATAGAGTGGTTGAGGCCGCAGTCGTGAGTGATCCTGAGAAGAGTCAGCTCCTCGTGGTCATGGAAAACGGACTTGGAAAATCAACGCCAGTCACGCTGTACCGTTTGCAAGGCCGTGGCGGCAGCGGTGTGAAGGCTGCGCAGTTGACGGCCAAGACTGGTGACATCGTAGGCGGAGCGATTCTGTCAGAACAGGATCAAGGTGACCTCATCTGTATCAGCAAACATGGCCAGACGATCCGTATGAAACTGTCGGATATACCTACGCGTGGTCGCGCTACGCAGGGAGTCATCGTCATGCGTCTGGATGCTGGTGACATGGTGGCTTCCGTAAGCGTCGTGATGTTTGATCCAAATGCTGAAGTTGCCGCTGATACCGAAGAATCTGCCGAAAGCGAACCTGAGCCACAGCTCTTGGAAGAAGAGGTTTCTGAGCCAAAATCTAAGGCCAAGCCCGAAAAGAAGCCAAAGAAGAAGTAAATCAGCTTGTACAGCCACGCAAGATTCTTTACAATCCCGCAGCTATGAAAAAAGGTATTCACCCACAGATGCACAAAGACGCCGTCACCACGTGCGTCTCCTGCAGTGCTGTTTTTAAGATTCCAGCCACAGTCAAAGTACTTCAGGTGGAAGTCTGCAGTAACTGTCACCCGATCTACACTGGAGAATACCGTGGACTTATGGTTTCTGGCCGTGTGGACCGCTTCCGCAAGGCTACAGAGGCTACGAAGAAGAAGCAGGAAGAGATCAAAGTCATTGAGGATAAGCGCGCAGCCAAGCCGAAAATCAGGAAGGCGAAGAAGGGGGAGAAGTAGGGTGTACATTCGTATACCTTTCTACTATCCTGCATTCATGCGCAGGCCGAATTTTGCTTTCATTGATAGTCAGAATGTGAACTTGGCCATCCGAGATCTTGGGTGGGTCTTGGATTGGAGTCGATTTCGAAGATATCTGAAAGACAAATACGGAGTCGAAAAAGCATTCAGTTTCATCGGGTATGTTTCGGGCAACGAAGGTTTGTATAAGTCTTTGCGCGAAGCCGGATTCATTCTGATCTTCAAACCAACTCTTGAGATCAAGAAAGGCGGACAAAGTCTTGTGAAAGGCAATGTTGATGCGGAACTTGTATTGCATACGATGATCGAGTGGCAACACTATGATCGGGCAATTATTGCTTCTGGTGACGGAGATTTTCATTGTCTGATTGATCATTTGCAAACACATAACAAACTTCTCAAGCTTCTGATTCCAAATCAACGGAAGTTTTCTTCACTACTACGCATTTTCGGATCAAATATTATTTTCATGAATCTGTTGCAACATCGACTTCAAAAGCAAATTACACAAAAAACGAGGGGCATAGCCGCGGGACGAAACCCTTTGGTTGACCCCTCATCGTGATGTATCCATCATAGTCCAGTTTGGTAGTTTTTGGCAAGAAAATATTGTGATTGAGATTGTAAATTCAAATTTTGGCTCGTAAGCCATTGTTGAAGCGTCTGACAAGGAGGCATGTTCCAGTCGCAGTCATTCAGCTACGATGCAGGACAATCACGTATGGCAGATTACGCACAACATACAATCGGCAGTAAGAACCCCCTGAAACGCTGGCTTCACAGACAGAGGTTTGCAGCCTCCTTTCGTTTGCTGGATCTGCATGATCGACAGAGTTTCTTAGATTATGGCTGTGGCGATGGTGAGCTTTCATTACAGATCAGCCGTCATTTCCCTCATGTGGAAGTCGTAGCATATGACCCTGCCGAAGAGTTGTTCGTTCAAGCGCAGAGGAAACTCGCACATAGCGAACGTGTCACTGTCACCCGTGACTTTGATTCCATCACGGGGAGTTTCGACAGAATCGCGTGCCTCGAAACGATTGAGCATCTTCCACCCAAGGAACTGGAAGCCCTGTTTCTGAACATCAAGAAAGTATTGAAAGAGAACGGGCAATGTCTCTTCACATTTCCCATTGAACATGGTTTCGCTTCAATGGCAAAGAATTCCTATCGCTTGCTGACGAAGAGAGACAAGTACGTCTCTATCGGCAGGACGATAAAGTCTGTTCTCGGCTTGCATGTCGAGCGGGAGCCACAGGAGAGTTTGAGCGGTTGCAATTATATCTATTCGCACATCGGATTCAACTGTCGGAACATGATGCGTTCCATCGAGAAGCACTTTACTGTGATGCGTATAGCAGTCCTTCCTGTGGGGACTGTTCATCTTGGCCTTGGCAATGGTTTGGCGGTCATTGTGAAGCGGTAAAACGTTGGCACTCAAGCCAAAAGAGTGCTATAATAACGTACATGAATATCCGTCAGGCGAGGCTTCTACAGGCCATCATTGACCAGTTCATTGAGTCCGCTATTCCAGTGGGTTCGAAGAAGCTTTTGCAGTCTGCAGAATTTTCGGTGTCTTCGGCCACGATTCGCTCCGAAATGTCCGAACTTGAGGAGCTGGGTTTCTTAGAGCAGCCACACGTGTCTGCTGGCAGAATTCCAACCGTGAAGGGCTACCGCATGTACGTGAAAGAATTCATGAAGCCAACGGAACATGAGCGTGCGGTGCGGATTCGGTTTAATGATCTCAAAGAAGAATATTTCCGTCATAAAGATAAAGAGCGCGTGTACGAGTCTGTGGCGCTTCTTGCGAATATGATGCCGAATGTGGCGTTTGCAACAGTGCCGCACCGTGAGCGTGTGTATTACCTCGGTCTTGCCAATGCAGTTCGTCAGCCGGAATTTTTGGCCGATAGTACGCTTGTGTCCGGAGTGGTTGAAGTGCTTGAGAAACGTCTGACGGCAGTCATTTCGAATATCGAACTCACGGATGAGATTCAGTACTTTGTGGGTGATAAAGACATGTGTCCGGAATTTCAGAGTTGTTCGATGCTGATTACCAAATATCGTGTGCGGGATCAGGTGGGAGCTATTGGTATTTTGGGGCCCGTGCGTATGGATTACGGCTATAACACGGTTGCGCTTGATATGGTTGCTGATTTGATTCGCGATGCTTAGCTCTTCTTTTTTCTCATAACAACTCTCGTTTCAAATTTGGCTCTCCTCCGCGTCCGGCCTGCTGTGCCGGATCCTGATGAGGTCAGTGGCAAACGCGGGCCGCTGCACATTGAGCCGGCCATTGCTGCACTGCATTCGCTCAAGGGGGTGGACGGACTGTTGTCATTTGAGATCGGCAATTACCAAGGCAAAATATGTTTCTTTGTCCGCACGACGAAACGTTCTGCTTCTTTGGTAGAAAGTCAGCTCTATGCGCAGTTTCCGGATATCGATATCGAGCCGATGGATCCGCTTGCGCTGGAACCGAAAGAGAATGAGCTCATGATCACGGCGAACTTGAAGCTTACGAAGCATGAGATTTTTCCGATTAAGCGGCATCCGCAGTTTGATGATCTTTTGTCCCGCCAAACGATTGATTCGATTGCCGGCATTACGTCGGCACTTGTGCGGTTTCCACATCCGGCTCAGCGTGGGCACATTCAAATCGTCTTCAAGCCGCTCAAAGGCAATTTTCGCAAGCGTGTGCTGAAGTTTATTCCTCTGATGGAGAAGGGCATGTCCAAGCACTTCAGTTGGTATGCCAAATTATTTGCGACCGTACATCTGGCTCGCGGACTCCGATGGTGGCTGTATTTCCCGCTGAATATGGCGATGGGTGGTTTCCGAGTGTGGTTCAGTTTTCCGGCTATTGCAGAAAGTGGAGAGTCCTCATCGCATGATATGGATATGCATGAAGAGACTCTAAAAACCGGACGCAGGAGCCACGAAACAGAAGATCCGATTTCGGCTGCTATCGATAAAGTGAGCAGGTTTCTGTTTACGGCTAACATTCGGATGAGCATCGTAACGCCACCCGAGCAACGTTTGGCTGCCGAGCACAAGTTGGAAGAGATCGTCAGTAGTTATAAACAATTTAGTCTCGCAAACTGCAATGGTTTTGAGGTGCAGCGTATACGTGAAAACCGCACATTGGCGCCGTTACTTTCTACGGTTCCGTATATTTTCTCCGAAGAAGAGCTCGCAACACTCTGGCACTTCCCGAATACACTCGTCAAAACTCCAAATATTGATTGGGTGTTTAGTAAGAAGCTGGAGCCGCCAGTGGATTTGCCGGTTCCGGAGCTTGACCCCACTGTCACCGTCTTAGGTGAAGCTGTGTTTCGTGGTCATCGGCAGAGCTTCGGCATTCGGCCGGATGATCGCCGCCGTCACATGTACATCATCGGTAAAACGGGCATGGGAAAATCAACGCTTCTTGAAAATATGATTCACTCGGACATCGTCGCTGGTAAAGGCGTGGGTGTGATCGACCCACATGGTGACTTGATCGAAGCCATTTTACGGTTTATTCCGGCAAACCGCACGAATGATGTCGTCTTGTTTGATCCAGCAGATCGGGATTTCCCGCTGTCGTTCAACATGCTTGCGGCAACCAATCCCAATCAGTATCCACTTGTTGTCTCCGGTCTCATGAGCGTCTTTACGAAGCTGTGGCCTGATGTCTGGAGCGGACGCATGGAACATATTCTGAGAAACACGTTGCTGGCACTTATTGAAGGTCAGGGAAATTCTATGCTTGGCATTCTCCGCATGTTTTCGGACGATATCTATCGCAAAAAAATAGTCGATCATCTCTCGGATCATCTCGTGAAAAGTTTCTGGCAAGATGAGTACGATAACTGGTCCGAGAAATATCGGACAGAAGCGATTGCTGCTATCCAAAATAAGATCGGACAGCTTTTGTCAGTGCCGATGATCCGCAATATCGTCGGTCAGACCGGTAGCAAGCTGTCCATGCGCGAGGCTATGGATAGCGGAAAAATCGTGCTTGTGAACCTTAGCAAAGGAAACTTAGGCGAAGATAACTCAGCGTTTTTAGGTTCGATGCTTGTGACCAAATTTCAGTTGGATGCCATGAGCCGCACGGATATTCCAGAGAAAGATCGCAAAGATTTTTACTTGTACGTCGATGAGTTCCAGAACTTTGCGACGGAATCTTTTGCGACGATTCTCAGTGAAGCCCGAAAATACCGTCTGAATCTCACGATCGCACACCAGTACATCGGCCAGCTGACGCTTGGTGATAATAAAGACGCGCTCAAAGACGCTGTGTTCGGTAACGTCGGTTCTATGTGCAGTTTCCAAGTCGGTTCTGATGATGCCGAAGACTTGAGTCTGCAGTTTGAAGAAATGGTAACGCCCAAAGATATTTTAAGTCTTCCAAAATATCACGCCTATTTGCGTCTGATGGTCGGTGGTATGGCCAGCAAGCCGTTCTCTGTTTCTACTCTTCCGCCGCCGGTACTAGAACAAGATGAGGATCGTATTCAGATCATTCGTAGAGCTTCACGGGAGCGCTATTGTGAGAAGCGTGAGGTCGTCGAGGATAAGATCAATAAATGGCTGCTGAGTGCGAAAGAAGGCCGCAGCGTTGTTCAGAAAGCCGGCAAAGCCAAAGAGAAAGAGGCTGAAGAAAACGAGAAGGCCAAAAAGAAAGGTATGAAGCTGGCGGACTACCGCGCATGGCGGGACAGAGAAATGTGGACGAATGATTTTAATGCGCTGCGCAAAAAGGCGATCAGTGAAGAACTTTCAGCTGATGAGAACGCGAAGCTTGCGGATCTTCAGGGTAAGCTCGAGAAGAGTGGGGGAATACCTCCGCCGAGTAAGGCGATGGTGGAGGCGGAGGGGAAGAAGGCGAAAAATGAATAGTCGATTCGGCGAATAATCGAGACGTGTACGTCTCTACAAAATCTCTGATGAGCGATTTACATCCCAGCATAGACATTCTTCCTATGCCCAATGCGAGTAATTGTTACAATTTTTATCTCGCGATCTACTTCATAGATGACGCGGTACGACCCGACACGTATCCGGTAGAAACAACCATCCGCATGAAGCCTGATACTCCCCTGTGGTACGGGATCGGTCTGGAGTCCCCGAAGAGCTTCCTGGATGCGGGCAACCGCAGAGTTTGGGATACGGCGCAAATCTTTCTGGACAGAACTTTTAAAGAGAAGCGCATAGATCATAACTTTTGCTTCGGGAAGATGGTATTCCACCCTACGGTTTTTTCATGTCGCCGTTCTTCGATATATTTCATATCTTCGAATTCCTCTAGAATTTCTTGAAGCATTGCATACTCTGCTGGTGGCACCAGTACTGATTTACACTCAGAGTTGACGATAAGGTACAACGTCTTGCCATCGGGGATCGCCTTAGAGCCCTTCGTGCGCAGTGTCTGTAGAGTAATTGTGTCCATAAATAGTACGGAATAAAGTACGAAATTTAGTACGTTTATTTTACTATATGCCAAGACAATAGACAAGAGGTATTCGCGTCTCTACAGACAATATCTGATCGACGATTAATAAACAGCTTTCAGATAGCACTCCTCACAGTAGACAATTTCTGGCCTTTCAGGCGCATACGTCGTTTTGATCGGCTTGGAACAATGTGAGCAAGTGCGGCTCCAGATTTTTGGGGGATTATGCATACGGAAAAGATCTTGGTGACGTTCTGTTGGATGCAAGCGCGGCACAGGTATACGGTGTGTACGATAGAAATCAATCTCTTGCTTTATAAGACGAAACCAACGCTCAGACCGTAGGCACTGGATTGACTGTGAGAGGACGAGATCTGATACGTCATCGATACGATCTGGCAATTTCCCTGCAGGAGTTCCTGCGTTTCCTTTATTTTCATTATTCTTGAGCTCTCGCCATGGCCAACCTTGGACTTGGGTCACGAGTTCTGTGAGAGGAATATAGTCTTGCGCCATTGTTTCGTTATAGCCAAAGGGCGATGCGCTGATCGGAAACATTTCTCCCCATTCTTTATCTACTCGCATCCGCTCAATAATTTTTGGTGCGAGTATTTCATACTGCTCTTTCGTATATTGCTTATTCAAAATGCAATACTTTGCGCCTTTCATGGACGTACAACCAAACAAATGTTCAGAGTGATGACAATTGTCTGAGTACAGCAGGTACTGCGTATACCAACACCACATACTAAACATCGTCATGTAGGAATTATCTGGCGTCAGACATTCGTAACAGTATTCAGAGTTTCCAGTATGTAAAAGATCGTACCCTGATACTTGGCCTTCCCCTTTGTCACAGTACTTGCAGTGCTGTCCATCAAAAATCATGTAACTCTCGTGGACATCGTGACAACCGTTCAAATAATCCCCATCGCAGTCCTCGCAATTGATGAGCTGCATGGCACGACGTGGTAGTGCCAATATCGCCTGACGGAACAGTACTTTCATCTGTTCGATGGCTGCGAAGGAGCCAGTATCAAAAAGCGAAAGTTTTTTCTTGTACTCTTGTTCCGTCAACTGTTCATTAAACCAATAATACCGTTTCTGTCTGAGCCCATAGCAACCCATACAGTCGCTGCAACCCTTGAGGTCATAGCCAAAAATGCAATTATGACAGCTTTCACAGTTCTGCAGATTACGGCAATCGTACAACCTACGGGAATCCAAACATTCGTAACAAATTTCGCTATCAGCCATGAAATAACAATCCACTAAATACTTACATCTCGTATTCGGTGCTGCGCAGTAGTAACAATGTTCGACAAACCATGACCCGCACGTCATGTAACAGTTTTTCCCAAAAGAGAAGTCCGTTGTATATTCACAATTTTCACTATTCACTCCGTTATCATTCATCATCGCCAGATGCGGCACACGATGATTCACCTCAAAATATTGTTGAAGGAATGGCCTATTGAGATCAATGTCTTGCCCAAACTCAGTCGGATTCCAGTCTTGCCCCCACCAGCATGTATGGCAATAGACTGGAAAAGGTGCTTCCTCTGGATACAGTGCAATGATATTTTTGTTACAGCGATTGCAGGTGCGAGAAAACAATGATCGTTCATTTCGCCAAGCACTACGTCGTTGCATCCGACACATCGGGCATTGCGATGGTGCTGGAATCGCATATTTCTTCCCTCCAAAAACCGGCGAAACTTTTTCGTAAAATGTCAGATCATCATCAGTGACCTCAAAAGGTTGTTTGCACCAAGGGTTTGTACAGGTTTGCCTTGTCATGAGTGTATCGAATGATGCATGGGGTTCAGTATACCTCTTTCAGGTAGCACTCCTCACAGTACACAATCTCAGGCCTCTCTGGCGCATACGTCGTTTCGATGTTCTTTGCGCACTTCATGCATGTTCTTTCCCATAATCTCGTCGGTGTCTTTTTCTGAGAACGCTTCAGATGACGACAGTTCGGGCACCTGCGTGGTAGAGGGCACGGCATTTTTTTGTAGAACGAAAGTTCCTGCGGCGTGATTTTGTAATTTCGTTTGCAGTCTATGCATGCGAGCACTTCTGCTGTGATTGAGTCATGCACATGTGCAATATCGTCGGCAATGTTCTCATGGGGCATTGTCTCGCGACCTGTTGTGTAGGGGAGTTCGTCGGTCCATTTCCAGCCACGTACCAACACCTCTTCTTTTGTAAGAGGGTAATACTCGCTTGCCGCCGATTCATTGTATGCAAAGGGCGATAGTGTCATGGATAGAAGCGCTCCCCATTCGTTTTTTTCGATAAGCGATTCGAGAATCTGACTGACTTTTTCTTCATACTCATCCTTTGAATACTGTTTATTCAGGATGCAATACTCATTGCGTCTGAGCGAAATGCAGCCGCACAGATTTTTACTCGAATGGCAGTTATCACTGAGGAGAATATATTTCGACTTCCAACACCATACCGAAAAAAGCACCATGTACGAGTCATCAGGAGTCACACAGTCGTAGCACCATTCAGGACCGCCTGTGTTGATAAGGTCATAACAGTTTTTCGGCTTATCACTGCGGTCAATGAACTTGCTGTATTCACTGTCAAAGACGCTGTAACCAAGAACTTGTTTGCAATTAAACAGGTTATTTCCGGTTGAGTCTTCACAGTTTTGAAGGTTGGCGTAGAGCCGTGGGAATTGCATGATCCATTCATCAAAACGTTGTCGCATATCTTCGATCTGACTGAATGATCCTGTGTTGAATTCGCTCATTTTCTTTCGATATCCTTCCTCGGTATGTGGTTCATTGAAGATATGAAACTTTTTTTGACGCAAACCGAAGCATGCAAAGCAGTCGGAACATCCCTTGAGGTCATATCCGAAATAACAATCCCGACAGTTCTGGCAACTTTGGACGTATGCGCAGTGATAGACACGCTGCGAGTCGAGTGATTCGTACACCAGTTCTGACTGAATGCTGACGGTATTACTGTCGACGATGAATTTGGAACGGTTGACGTTCAACGAATAGTGACACTCTTCATCGTACCAACTCCCAACGAGACGATAGCAGTTCTTCGCCCGCGAAATATCGTAGCAATATTCGGAGTTCTCGCTGCCAATGCCTTCGTCATTTTGAATCGCGAGCTGTGGGACGCGATCCTGTAACGCCTTGAATTGCTCGAAGAAAGGCTTCTGCGGATCGTAGTCAGCGCCAAAGTCGATAGGGCTCCATTTCTCGCTCCAGAAACATCTGACGCAATAGACTGGATAGGGCGTACCCGGCTTATGAACCGTTACCATGTGCTTTTTGCATAGATCACAGTCACGGCTGTAGAGGTGTTGTTCATTTCTCCACGCCAGCCGACGTTGTTGTCGACAGATCGGACACAGCGCAGGAGATGGAACGGGATACTTTTTACCTGCTAACACTGGCGACACTTTGTCATAAAATGGGCTTAATGGAAAATTATGGGGGCTAAAATGAAGCGTTTACCTGTTGTCTTAGCCAAGATATGATGAAATTTTCCCTGTTTACCATGAAAAATATGTTCTGAATGTAGTTCGCGCTCGATCAAGAAAGACGGAACATACAAGAATCG
>CALRGQ010000036.1 GCA_943357915.1 Candidatus Peribacteria bacterium | reverse complement strand
GCTACTTTGTGGCAACGGTAGGAGAGATCAACCACGAAACGATCAAGAACTATGTTGAACAACAAGGAAAGAAAGATATCGAGGATGAGTGCAGCGAGATGGAGGGTGGAGGGGAAGCCACGCGGCTTTAGCCCGTGGCTAGTTCACTCCTCTAATCGTTTCAGTTCTTGTTCCAACCAAGGTTTTCCCCGATTCCTTCGCTCGAATAAATCACTGCGATTAGCGACCATACGACAAAGAGCAGAATGGCTTCTTGTAGGAGCACCTGCATAAAACTTAGCATTTAGTGCAGCTACAATTTTTTTGAAATCCGGGTGCCCAACATTAACTGAACCTTTCGGATGTAAATAATTCGGATCTGCTATTAGATTTTTTACGAATGCAATCTCTGTTTCATGCCATGTTTCCCCTCCCGTTCCTCTGCTAATACCCAAAGAAATATTCTTTCTCACAACTGCTTCATATTCAGTTTTTGAGAGTAATTGCAAGGCTGCACAACGAACAATATGTAACGGAATTTTGTTACTCTCAAATTCACTTGCAAGCATTTCTCGACCAACCTCCCCAAACGTCATATCTTTCCTAAACAACAGCTCTCTCAGCTCATCTTTTTTTTCTGCTATTAAAAGTTCAGCTCTTTTTTCAATAAGATCAATCAGGTAGGCCACTTCCTGCTTTCTATCGGGATATGATACCTCAGCTGACATAATAAATATTATACAACTTTTTGTTTATTTTGTAAAATGGAGCGCCAAACTAGAGGTTATTAGAACTTTGGTGGGTGCTGCTAGGAGTTTGTGTCTATGAGTACAGCAAGTGCATTATCAATCTTTTGATGAAATTCAAGGTCTGTATTCACGCACATGAGATCATACTTTTTTGACTCCGCTTGAACATATTGACCATAGAGGGCGGTCAGATTTGAGTATTTCTTAAGAGTTTCTTTATTTGAATTTTGCGTAAGCCAGTCATTTGCAGGTGCATGTTTCCATCCTTCAAGAATCGCTTCTCTATCTTCCTTTACGAGAAATACTGACCGTATCATTGTTTTTCCATGTTCCTTCAAGATTGATGCGACGAACGCTGGGGTGATCTGATAACCCTCAACAATGATTGAATCATTCCGCTGCAATTCATATGTAATCATGGCTTGTATCCCAGCCCATGTAGATTGCCCCTGTTTTTCGTATGCTTCGATAATCTGTCGTGGCGCGAATAGCTCTACGAGCTTTGCATTATCCCTATCTACTTCTCTTCGCATAGCAGAAAAAGGACGCAACACATCTAGGCTTTCTTTCGGATAATATTCACTCACTGCTGCCTCTATGTAATCCAGTGGAATAAGATATGCCCCAGTCTTGTACTGAAGTTTTTTGGCAACTGTTGTCTTGCCGGATCTTGAAGGTCCACCGATTAAATAAATCATGGTGAATAGTGTATCAGTTCTATTTCCTCTTATCCGTACATAAAAAAATGGCTTCTGTAAGCCATAAATAGCTGGAGCACCAAACTAGAGGCTATTAGAACTTCGGTGGGGTGGGGTCTGGTGGTCTATGTCCATGACACGAGGGATGTTGAACAATAAACTAATACCTATTTTACAGTGCTCTCGTACTCTGCAATGTGAGGAATAGCAGAAGCTAACTCGGCGCAAAGAGCGGGTATCGCTTTAAGATTCTCCGGAATCTCTCGAGCGATCCTACTTGCAACAATCACGCCATCCGCTCCAGCTCGTACTATTGCTTTGATCTGTTCAGAGGTATTGATACCGAAGCCTACAATAAGAGGAAGCGTCGTGTATTTTCGTGCATGCTGAATTGTCACACGTATTTTGTCTTCCATTACAGCGTCTGTTACGCCAGTTACACCAAGATAGGAAACTACATACAGATAACCTTCTGCAATATCGGCAATTCTTTTTAGTCGTTCTTCAGTCGTTACTTCACTCACTAAAAAGACAGGTGCAATTTTATATTCCTTTGCAATTCGCACTGCTTCTGTTGCATGTTCAAGAGGCAAATCAGCAATAAGTACGGAATTCACACCAACTCTTGAGCAGTCTTCATAAAATTTTTCGATCCCGCGCTGTAAAACAAGATTGTAGTAAACAAGCAGTCCGATGGGGATATCGGTTCGGCTCCGCACTTCTTCAAGAATATCAAAACAATCGTCTATCTTGATACCACTCTGGAGAGCACGTACATCCGCTGCTTGGATGACAGGGCCATCCGCGGGTGGATCAGAGAACGGCAAGCCCAATTCCAAGGCATCTGCACCATTCTCAATGAGAGTCTGAATGATGTGAATGGATTGCTTCTTGTTCGGATCTCCGAGAACGGCAAAGGGAACGAAGAGGGCTTTCCCGTTTTTTTTCAAGGCCTCTGCATAAGGATTAGGCAGCATGGTTTTGTAGGTAATGAAGTACATGATCAATATCCTTATCTCCTCTACCAGAAAGATTGACGAGAAGGATGTCTTCTTTCTGTAGTGAAGGAGCAATTTTCTGTGCAGCAGCAATGGCATGGGATGCCTCAAGTGCAGGAATGATTCCTTCTTTTTTTGTGAGTAACAGAAAAGCTGCAACAGCTTCCTGATCAGTGATTGAGACATACCGTGCTCGGTGTATATCCTTCAAGAAACTATGCTCCGGTCCAACACCAGGATAATCCAATCCAGCTGAGATACTGTGGGCTTCTTGAATCTGACCGTCTTCGTCCTGCAGGCAATAACTATAGGAGCCATGCAGTGATCCCGGACGGCCCATGCCGAGTGCGGCACCGTGCTTACCCGTCTCGATGCCTTCTCCTGCAGGCTCGACACCCACAAGTTGTACTTCCGCATCGTCTATAAAGGCCTTGAACACACCGATGGCATTGCTGCCGCCTCCCACACATGCACAAACGGTATGCGGCAGTTTTCCGTAACGCTCAAGGCACTGCGCTCTTGCTTCGTCGCCTATGACTCGCTGGAAGTATGCAACGAGCGAAGGAAAAGGATGCGGCCCTGCCACTGTTCCGAAGACGTAATACGTATCTTTACTGTGCGCAGTCCAGTATCGCAGAGCATCGTTGATCGCGTCTTTGAGACTTTGCGAGCCAGAGTCGACGGAGATAACCTCCGCTCCGAAGAGCTTCATACGCTGCACGTTGGGATGCTGCCTCTTCATATCTTTTGCACCCATAAAAATCTTTACTGGAAGATTGAAGAGCGCACCAGCCATTGCAGTTGCTACTCCGTGCTGTCCTGCTCCCGTCTCGGCAATGAGTTCTTTTTTGCCCATGCGCTTCGCAAGAAGCGCCTGCCCTATGACGTTATTCGTCTTGTGAGCACCTCCATGCAAAAGATCTTCACGCTTCAAAACAATCCTGCACCCAAATTCTTTGCTGAGTGTAGATAACTCTGTGATCGGCGTCGGTCTCCCCGCGAAATCACGCAGCAGATCATGCAATTCCTTCTGGAAAACTGGATCATCCTTATATCGTAGAAATGCTGCCTCGACTTCGCTCAGAACAGGAATGAGAAGCTCTGAAACATAGCAGCCGCCAAAGGCCTGCCCTGAGCTTGTCGAAGGGCCGAATTGTCCGAGGGTTTTCATGATGAGATGGCGTGAAGAAATGCAGACATGCGATGGTGATTTTTCTCCCCTGGAGCACTTTCGATTCCACGAGCCGAGTCAACAGCAAAGGGTTGGATGCGATCTGCGGCAACTCTGACATTGTCTGGGGTAAGTCCACCTGCAAGGAAGAGTTTTGAACGAATGTGGATCGGCAATTGCGCAATCGCATTGAAATCTGCTTCATTTTTACCCTCCTCTTTATCCAGAAGAACACAAGCACAATGCTGAAGTGCGTTCTCCAAGATTTTGATATCGGGTATACCACGAAAGGCTTGGATCACTGGTACAGAGATCTTTCCTTCTGATTTTCCATAGAGTTGGACGTAATCGAGATGCAGCAGGTGGATATGCTTCTCGATGTCAGCCTGAGACTGTTCTTCAAACACACCAACAACTTTAGCTTTCTGTATGTACTTTCTCAATGTTTCAGCTCGTTTTAGAGTGACATGTCTTGGTGAGGATGTCACAAAAATGAAACCGAGGAAGTCTATAGAAAGAGCTTCGGCAGCCTCGATATCTGCTTCGCGTGTCATGCCGCAGAATTTAATTTTCCGTTTCATGACGGAAAAAGAGACGTGAGATGAGATGCAGGATCTTTGGACTGAAGGATGGAAGTGCCAATCAAGAATCCTTGAGCAAATCGCTGCAGATGCTCAATGTCTCCTTTCGTATGGATTCCGCTTTCTGTAATCACGCACGCAATATCGGGAATTCGTTTCCTAACGAGAGGCGCGAGTTGCCCTGTTGTTTGGATGTCAGTCTTCAATGTGTGGAGATCCCTATTATTGATTCCCAGTAGGATGTGTTTCTTTGCTGCGTTAGAGAGTACATTGAATGCGTTCTCTGTCTTTTCTACGTCTTCCTCGGAATGCGTTTCAATGAGGACATCAAGATTGAGATCAGCCGCATAGGAAGCCATGTGCACAAGCTCAGAAACAGACAGTATTGCAGCTATTAGGAGGATGGCATTTGCGCCATTATTCACTGCATGATCGATTTGCAGAGTGCTGATAATGAATTCTTTTGCTAGGAGCGGTTTCTCTGTGATCGAGCGCACTTGCTTGAGGAGATCGAAGCCTCCACCGAAATACTGCTGATCACAGAGAACTGAAATTGCTTGCGCGTATTTGTTATAGAGCTCCACCAGCTTTGGAACATCTTGCCTTTTTAACAAGTGACCTTCTGATGGAGACCTCGGTTTAATTTCCGCAATGAGCGCGGGATGCTTTTGTAGAATCGCATCAATGAAAGAAGCTCCAGAAGCCGGTTTGGGCATGATGTTTGGCAGCGAAGCGATCTCCTTTTTTTTAGTTTCAATAATGGTTTGGAGAATGGATACGGTCATAGTTGTTTGGTGAAATCCCGATACAAACGGAAGGCTTCATACGCAGCTCCAGAATTCAGAGTTTTTTTAGCAAGTAAGAAAGCATCTTCAAGCTTTGTAACCAAAGGAGTGAGCAGCAGTGCATGTGCTGCGTTGATAAGGATGAGACTTCTCATTGCTGCAGTTCCTTTCCCTTGGGCAAGCTCCAAGAAAAGTGCAGCATTCTCTTTTGCAGTCCCGCCTTCGATTTCATGAGGAAGTGCCAGTTTTATCGATAGAGATGCGGGTGAAAATTCTTTTATCTCAACGTTTTCTTCTCTGACATATCGCACTGTTGTTGTATCAGTGACGGTCACCTCATCAAGTCCATCATGTCCTGTTACGACAATTGATCCGACAGAGCCGAGCATCTGAAGTGCTTTTGCAATGATCTGGGCATCTTCTTCACGAGCTGTGCCAATCAGCTGTTGTTTCACTCCTGCGGGGTTACAGAGTGGCCCAATAAGATTGAAGAGAGTTTTTTTGCCATATTTTTTCCGCAGAGGCGCAACAAATCTGAGCGCGGGATGATGAAGTTGGGCATAGAGGAATGCAATTCCTAATCTTTCAAATACACGACGCTCTTCATCGGGATTCAGATGAATGTTCACTCCCAGTTCTTCCAAAAGATCAAAGCAACCGCAATTGCCGCTCGCTGAACGATTGCCATGTTTGGCAACTTTGCCACCTGCTGCAGCCACAATAAAAGCTGTCAGAGAAGAAGTATTGATGGTCTTGAGGCCACTACCCCCTGTGCCACAGGTATCTATGGCATAAGAAGAGAGCGACAACGGAATCATGCTTTCTCGCAAAGCTCGTACCCCATCCGTGAGTACATCCGCTGAGATGGGTTGCTGCACAAGATTATTGAATATGGCTTCACGCTCTGCATCTTCACATTTTTCTGAGAGCAAAGTCTTGATCTGTTCAAATGCCGATTGGGTAAAGAGAGTTGTAGACATATGTGTTTTTCCCAGAACGAGAGTGTGCACTTTGATAGATGGCGATTTTTTGGAAACTGAAAGGAAGTTTCGGAGGATTTCTTTGCCAACAGGTGTGCCAATGGACTCTGGATGAAATTGGATCCCATAGAGCGGTAATTCTGTATGTTCAATCGCCATGATCACGCCATCCTCGCTTGATGCCGTGATGCGTAGTGAATGCGAAACGGTGTCTTTTTCTGCACAAAGCGAGTGATACCGCATTGCGTCAAATTCTCTATCGATGCCCTTAAAAAGCGCACTATTACTCTCGTGCCGAACTTTTGAAGTTTTGCCATGAAAAGGCTTAGGAACCCTAGAGACCGTCGCTCCAAAATGTTTGGCAAGAACTTGATGTCCAAGGCACACCCCAAGAAGTGGAATGTGCTGCTTGGCTGCATAGTCGATGAGTTTTTCCGAGATCCCAATATCCCGTTCGGTATACGGATTACCTGGTCCAGGGCTGATGACGATATGGCTCACGCCAAGCCTTTCAACCTCACTCAGGTCTATTTTGTCATTGCGATGCACGACAGGATTCCCGCCGAGCTCTCCTATGTATTGGTAGAGGTTGAAGGTGAACGAATCGTAGTTATCAAGAATAAGAGTTTTCATGATTTTTGGGGGAAAGTTTTTGCAAGTTTTACAGCGGCAAGACAGCTCCTCACTTTGTGAAGACACTCGTCGTCTTCGTGCTCTGCGATGCTGTCTTTCACAATTCCAGCTCCGACACGAAGACTGATCTTGCCGTCCTGAAAGAGCATTGTTCGGATGGTGATGGCAAAGTCGACATTGCCCGTGAGATCGATATAGCCGAATGCTCCTCCGTAGATTCCGCGAGGGGACTTCTCCAGGTCACGAATGATCTCCATTGCGCGTACTTTGGGTGCTCCTGTGAGCGTCCCCGCCGGGAATACAGAGCGAATGGCATCAAGCGGTGTAAGGCCGTCCCTCATACGTCCTGTTATCTCGGAAACGATATGAAAGACGTGTGCGTACTGTTCGATGTGAAAAGGGTTACGTACCTCAACGGAGCCAATTTCGGCAATACGCCCAACATCATTTCGTCCGAGATCCACGAGCATTTGGTGTTCACATCGCTCCTTTTCATCGTGAAGCAGTTCTTCTTGCATTCGTTTGTCCTCTTCCACATTCCCAGTTCTCTTTCGTGTTCCGGCTATTGGGCGATAGAGAATATTTCTTCCATCGATGCGGATAAGAGTTTCAGGAGAAGCCCCGACAATTATTCGCTCAGGTGTTTGGTAGTAATACATGTACGGCGAAGGATTGACTGACCTGAGCATTTCATACACTCGATCAGCGGGAACATTGTTTTCCATCACAAGCTCTTGGCTCAGTACTACTTGGAATACCTCTCCCGCCAGAATTTGTTCTTTGATTTTCTCAACAGCAGCGCAGTAATCTTTGCGCGACATTTGGCGTAAAGGTTCGATCTCATCGAGAGAGGGCAATGGCAATTCATAAGAACCATTCCTGCTTTTCGCATCATCAAAAAATGGAGAAGAGTGGATTATTTCTTCAATGTGAGTGATGTTTTCTTGGGAGTCTTTATGAGAAATAATGGTGATCTCGTGTTTCTCGTGATCAATTTTGAGAAGCACTTCGGGAAGTACAAAGACTGCATCTGGTATTTGCGAATGGATGGGAAGATCAATGTCCTCGAATTGTCGTGCGGCTTCGTAACTGAGGAAGCCGATATAGCCCATGCGAAGGCGTTTACCTTCGTCACCAGAATTGATTGTTTCACGGAAAACAGAGAGTGCATCTGGTACTTTCCCATCTGGGACGTACCGAGACCCTCTGACAGCTCCTTGCTCTACCGTAATCACATCTCTGGCACCAAGAGCGAGGAATGAGTAATCATTCGTGCCCTGACGGTCTGCAGACTCAAGAAGAGCACAGTATGTACGGCCTAGTCCTAGCTTTCGGAGGAGAAATAACGGATCACAGTGTTTAGGCTTAACGGTGGTGGATGTAAGAGAGAAACGCATTGGAGGAGGGGAATTGATACAAAAAAAAGCTCTTCCGCTCAGGGAAGGGCTTTGGATTTAAGTTTCAGAGCACCCTTACCGCCGAACGGAATTCGTTGTGGTCTGCCACCAACCAAGCCGACGAGTAGTGCTGTACTTATGCAACGGTACAATGGTACACTGCTCATTATATGAACACAAGACGTTTTCTATCCTTGCCCCCAAAGCACTATAAAGAGCTCTATGAGCTTATTGCGGCACTTGATAACGAGCAAGAAGCTGAAGCTCTTTTGAAAGATTTGTTGACACCCCAAGAACTCGATTCGGTTACTGAGAGGTGGCAAGAGGTACAGCTTCTCGCAAAGGGGATGCCTCAAAGAGATATTGCGGACAAGCTAGGTATCAGCATATCGAAGGTTACGAGAGGATCCCTAGCATTGCAGTATGGCACGGGCGGATTTTTGAGGATGTTAAAGAAGCTGGGAAAGTCAGTTACTCCAATACAATAAAGTTTTTCGCAGTATTGACATTCTATTTCCGCTTATCCGTACATAAAAATGGCTTCTGTAAGCCATAAATATCTGGAGCTCTGAACTGAACGTTATTACAACCATGATGCACTCGACTAGGAAGCCTTTTCAGTAGTATCGTTGTTGTTGGCAGACAATGATTCGAGTAAAGAACCTGCCTCTTCAATTTTGTCTGCAGAGTCGAAGCAGGCGGCATTATCAAAACCATCGCGCGCGGACTTGGCATGCATTCTTATGGCTCCAGCAATCGTTCTGAATATTGCCGCATTGAATGCAAACAATCTTTCCAATTTTTGCCAGGCTTCGCATGAAGGACTCAGAAGAAATTCTGTCTGCTCATCGACGATTTGCCCAATTTCTGCTCGAGCCTTGCTATTAGATTGCAGTGCGGTGTTTTCTGAAATTACCCACAGGTATGACAAAACTTGAGTTTTCCTCGAAAAATATTCGCCGAACAGTGGCGTACCACCGTGAGTGATGGGTGTAGCCGACAGAGTATGTCGCAGGTGCGCATGTACGAAAACTTCCACGGCCGCCGCATCTGATGTGCTTCTTCCCGCTGCTGCAATGGAATTCTGCTGATCGCCTTGATCACGATCTCTACCTTCGTGCCCTGGACAATCGCTACCAAACAACCCTGTTTCCCATGCTGCTCTTTGTTCGTGACCACGGTGTAGAGTTCTCCTCCCGAAATCTCGACTTCATCGATGTTTAGGTCATCACCCATGTTCTGCGGAAACACCAACCACTTGTCGGCATGATCCTTTTCCTTCCAAGTGCGGAAGTCACTCAGGTGATCGCGGTAGATCCGGACGAAATCTTTTGGGTGCAGTAGATTTGCCTGCGCGATCGTTGCGAGTGCTATCGGCTGGGTGTCACAGGTGTTCTTTTAAAAAAAGGGCGAACTCCAACTCAAGCCTTGTACCCTCCGCTGCTATCGGAATGTCCCGTGTTAGCAACTCGTCTCCGACCTGCCACCGTCGTCTTCGGAATGTGAGATCGACCTGTCGCCCACGTGCCGGGAAATCTGAAATCGTGATGTCGTAGAAACCTTTCGATTTGACGGGGCATCCTTTGTGTCGTTTCTCAAGCGGCGGAACGTTCTTCTCTTCAAGAACGATGTTGATATGCGTATCCGTTTTCCCTCCGGAGATGATGTCGAAATACTGAAATGTTTTCTCCGGAAGAAAGCATGAAAGAGTTTCCTGTTCGGGTGTGAGGTGCATGTTTCCTATTTTTCCATAAATGTCAGGCCACAGGAATTCTTACTGATCCGTTCTTTGTATATGTTATTGACGACATATGTCAGGGTGAAAGAAGAACGACACTTCTACGACCCATCTTCTCATAACATGACATGAAGTTGTAATTGTTATCTGCCTGCGCCCAAAACATTTCATTGCCATGCCGTGCTGTCCGCCGAAAGCGCTCCAATGGTTCAGGCGGGACTGATCGCGGAACCTGTTCTGAAACAGACATCATCGGTCCTGCTCAGCGGAATTCTTTGGACGATAGTGATCTGTCTGGGTAACATAGGTCCCATACGCAGACAGGCTACTTTCTTTTCATGGCGTACAACTGAGCGCTCTTTGCTCGCTCTTTTTCTGCTCTTGATGGCCTCTCTGCTGTGGCGGACATGGAACGTGCCGCAGGGATTCGACTGGGAAGCGCATGTACACATGGTTCGCGAAATACGATGGTTTGCAGCTCCGTCTCCGCTCTTCACACACTTTTACGATTACCACCCACCGCTTTCGTTCCTGCTGGCGCGCATCCCTTACGTACTCGGTATGCCGGAAGCCGCAAGTGTGCAGATGCTCTCAGCCATCTCGTGCCTAACCGTATTCATGGGATTGCGTGCATCACTGCAGTTGCTGGGGCTGCTGCAATATCCTGCGGCTGTGCTTTTTCTGTACGGCATCGTCGCATCACCGCTATACATCTTTTTGGCGACGAGCATCAACATGGAGTCGCTTGTGCTAGGACTTGGATCTCTCACGTTGTATCTGTCGCTGCGATTGAGCAAGACAAAAGTGACACGGCGGGTCACACGAGCTACAACGATTATAATTGGCCTCACAACCGTGGTATTGCTTGCAGCATTCCTCACGAAATTTAACGGCGTGCTCCTGGCGGTACTGCCCCCTCTGTGTGCTCTCCTTTTCTCCTCCAGAACCAATCGTCGCATGGTTCTGCTTATCACAACGTGCTGCGTCGTTGCAGCCGCAGTACTTGCATTTCCGTATTACTACGGACGGTACTACGCACCTCTCGGCACGTTCTTGCCGAGCAATACAAACGTATATGATGCCTCGCATCAAGCCGATGCGCGCAACAAGCGTGACGCCGATCCGACTCGTTTCGTCCTAGCGATGTTCTCGCTTCCACCAACACACCAAGAACGCCTCTCAAACCGCGATCTCGACATGCCACGACTTGCCGACACATGGCAGGATTTTTGGGTGCGTGATACGTGGCTGGGCGCGCAAGAAGGGGCGGCGCGCATCATCAGCACATTCTATGTTTATATGGCAGCTGCTGGTTGTCTGCTTGGACTGCTGTTGCTCCCGCTGCTTAGCAAGCGCAACAATTGGACCCGCCTGGGCATACTCTTCCTCTTCCTCGGTTGTCTTCACCTCTTCTTGCTCGCGTTCTATTGTTTCAAGAATCCATGGGGTGGAGCGCTCCCCAACAAAGGCATATACTTGGCGCCGTTGCTTTGGAGCATTTCGTTCTTGCTGAGTATGCCCTTTGCAGTCGTAGATCGTGTCGCGGCGTTTCGCGCATTCACCGCATGGATTCACACCACCGGTTTGGTAATCCTGGTTACTCTCCTGTGCGTTAACTACATAGTACCGATCTATTAATATCATCAGTAATCTACTCGCTCTGCTGGTAAAACCCCACGGTGTTCTACGATCACCGGCGTTGGCTATACTTTAAACATGGGAAGCTTGGCCTAATGATGGTGCTCATATTGACCTACAATCAAAGATGGAATTAACCGATCACGCCAAAGAAAAGCTTGGCAGCCTTATGAAGCAGATTCCAAAGCGCATCCATCTGTCTATCTGTACCCCGATGATCCGTACCGTACATGTCGTGATCAGTCAGAGCCTCAGAAGGGAGTCTGTAGCTTTTACTTCCCCCGATACTTTTTGCGAATCCATCCTGCCGCGTTTGCAGAGCTTTTCTTATTCTGCAGCACACTGGACAGGCAGTCTGTCCCTGCCTGCATCAAAGGCGGAGGAAGTGCAGCAATGAAGTCATTTATTCTGGAACCCAAAAAAGCGCTCGAAACCTGTGAGCTCGTACCTCAAAACCAAAGACATTACTGCGTTGAAGGTCTGCTCAGTTATATGATTGTTCATTATGCATCGATAGTTTCTGCTGAGAATTTCTGTAATGAAAGTCTTAAGCCTATCTGGAGCAACATTTGCACAAAAAGCCTTTCTGAGGGGGCGAGGGCGTATGGGGAGTGATACGTTGGAGCACCAAGCTAGAGGCTATTAGAACTTCGGTGGGTGGTTCTAGGAGCTTATGTCCATGACAAAGAATTACAAGAATGTAGAATAATTACCATGAAGATAGAAGTTGTTTCATCTCTCGCAGAACCAGTAGGAAAGCTATGGAAAGAGCTCCAAGGCAGTGCTACATCATCTGGGAAGATATTCTATGTGTCGTCACCGCTTTCCAGTACTCCTCGTCCCATCTATGAATGGATCATAGAGAATAGTGATACTTTTGAAAATTGGAACAATGTTAGATTTGTGCTGATGGACGAACAGGTCGAAGAAAAATCACATCAGTTTCAATACTTAGATACAAGCGATCCAGCAAGCTATGAGAGATTCGCAAAAAAATATCTCTTACATCCCTTGGAGGAAAAGGCTGGTCATCCGATTCCTGTTGTTAAACCACGCCTGGAAGACATCAATAGTTTCAATCTGGAGCGCCCGATTGATCTCTTGATTCTGGCGTTAGGAGTAAATGGTAACTATGCAAATGTTATGCCTAATACGGATAAATCAAAATCGTGGCATATAGCGCATTTGATTCAGAAATTCCGCACCTCACACACGCAGTCAGGGAGCAATTCATATGAAGGCGCGACGTTTAGAGAATATGGCATGTCATTGGGGCCACAAGAAGTCATTGCATCTAGGCATGTTGTGGTCATTCTCAGTGGAGAGAAAAAACGAGCACTCACAGCAGAGCTATTTTCACACAACGAATTTGATCCCAAATTTCCTTTATCAATTATCTACGATCCAGAAGTGCGAGATAGGGTTATCATCTTTGTGTCAGAGGAACTTGGAGATCTTTGTTTGTAGTTCTATTTCTGCTTATCCGTACATAAAAAAATGGCTTCTGTAAGGTATAAAGTTGCTGGAGCTTCTTACTCGAGCCTATTTTGATTCAGACGCTTGCTCATCCACGCTCGGCCAGAAGGTGATTTGAAATATCGCTCAAGTTCTTGTGCTTGTTTTCGATCGTAAAATGAAACGCAAAGACGCAAAGTCCAAGGCTTGTATTTGTTCGTATGAATGCTGTGACCACTATTATGCTCAATCAGACGTCGTTTGATGTTGTCTGTAACACCAAAGTACCAATGCTGCCGATCGTGAGATTCCAATATGTACGTAATGTGCATGCATGCATTAATAAGCTTGGCTGTGCTTCTTGCTACGCTCGAGCTACACAAAGTCACCTTATAGCTCGATTATTTGGCTACCGCAAAACCTCAGCGTAGTTCTGCATGTAGTGAGAACGTAGTCGGATACGGGGAATGGATTGCCCGGCTTCGTCTCGCGGCTTCGTTTGCGAACTACGCCGACAGACTTCGCCGAGGCATCCGGTGTTTTGATTGAGGCACAGCGAAATCTCGGCGTAGCTCCCGCAGGAGCGTAGCCGGATGGAGCTCTGAACTGAACGTTATTACAACCATGATGCGTGCTGCTAGGAGTCTGTGTCTATGACAGCATGCTCAGAATTTATACGATTGAGCCAAGAACTCGTATACGAACTTGATTGCTGTTTTTAACTGATAGATCAGGCCTTGTACTTCATCTCTATCAATGATTCTGCCTGTTGGATGCCCCGTTTCATTTCGCGTGATTCGAATGATCTGAACAATAGCAGGGAAGACTCCTTCCAATGTTTCCTTCTCGACACGGGAAATCTTTTTCTTGATCCCGTTTGTATCAAGAAATATCAGGAATGCATCAAAGATCGTTTTTATTTTCTCTTGGCTCAAAACCTTCTTTTCATACTGCGCTTTCAAAGTAGGTGACAATTTCTCTGCGAACTCCGAGGTAAGAATTTCGATCAGTCGTTCTGCCGCACCACCAACCATCACCGCCGAAGCCAGATAATTCTTGCTACTGAATGAACTAACGGCTTCTTCGGTATAGAGTTTGATAATTTCGTCCTTATCATCAAGGCTCATGGAGTTTAGGAACCCTTCGCTATCTATGGGAATCGTGGTTCCTGCTTCGATGTATTTGACCCCACGTCTTGTAATGGTGACATGAGGAGCACCCGTACCCTGGTTTGTACTTCCAAGCATCACAATCCCTTGGGATATGAGATCCCACAAAGCCTCTCTAATCATGAAGTCATCAGTATAGGCAATGCTGACTCCATGCTGGGCAGCAAACTGAATGAAGCCCGGATTCGGGATACCAGTAAACATCTGCATATTGTTAGAGCTTCTATTCTGATACAGGAACTCTGCCATCAATCGCTTAACATCGTTATATTCAGCCATGGAAACAGAGTAGCATTTTCTGGATTCATCACCATACTTCAGTCAGAAAGTACGGATGATGTATGAACTGAACGTTAACATAACCCATGATGTGTGCTGCTAGGAGTTTGTGTCTATGACTTACTACAACTTCTGAAATAACAGGTAATTCGTCAAATCGAATGGCTTCAACGGCCATTTGGTTTGAGCGTAGAGGGGGTGTCGGGGATGCCCTTTTTTAAGTGGCTCACCAATCGAGTGCCAAGTTTTCGGACATAAAGAGGCGTTGATCTGCGTGAGACAGGAGGCGAGATATTTTCGTTCTCGAATAAGTTCTCCCCACGCAGCACACAATGTGAAGTCTCCTACAAGTTCCAGAGCCTTAGCAATTGCGTCAATGTTCTCGGCGCACAGATCGGTGTTGGCTTCAGTATGTAAATCATC